>NZ_JBHXAY010000145.1:0-13825 GCF_042728775.1 Nocardia sp. NPDC060259 | reverse complement strand
GTGCTGGGGCGGGCGTCCTCACTTGGCCATGAACCTGGTGACGTCGAGAATCAGCACGACACGGTCGTAGACGTCGTCGGGCAGTCCGCCTCCGGCGTCACCGTAGAGTTCGTTCAGCTCCTGGTAGAACTCGCCCTTCTCGTCCCCGAGCACCGTGACCAGCCACCCCCGGGTTTCCAGGCATCGCGACGGCGCATCCGGATCCGTGATCAGGAACGAATAGTTCGGATTCGCTTGCAGGCTGGTGAATTTGCGACGCGGAATGGTATGGCTCATCCGCAGATGCGCACCGTCCCACTTGAACCGCATCGGCGACAGATCCGGAGCACCGTGTGGCGCGACCGTTCCGAGAACACCGACGATCGGCCGCCGGAGCAGGTCCGCGAGCTCGGCGGGCACCTGTGCGGTCATGACACACTCCATCTTCGGTTCGCTGTGACGATTTCCATGTCGCGTCTACCGCGCGATCACCGAGTCCGCGAACGCCCGGATCGACCGGGCCGCGGCATCGGGACTCGTACTGTCGGCGTGCACGACGGCCCAGGTGGCGCCTCGCTTCCCGAGGTCCTCCAGTACGTCGATCGCGGTCCGTACCGAGGAGCGGTCGGCGAAATCGATCACCGGGCAGACGATCTGGATGTCGACGGAGTCCGGATCACGTCCGGCGGCGGCCAGTTCGCGACGCAAGCCGTCGACGCCTTCGCTGAAGTCCTCGGCATTCTCGATCGCTGTCGTGCGCATCGCCGCGGCCATCCCTCGATCCGCGATGATGGGCATCCACCCGGAACCGTGCCGGATGACCCTGCGCCGGGCGGCGGCCCCGTTGCCCCCGATCCACAGTGGTGGATGGGGCCGCTGAACCGGACGCTGTAACCACACCGACCCTGGCGCGCCGAAACCTTCTCCCGTGACCGGAGATCCGGGGTCGGACCAGATCCGGCACATCGCCTCGAGCGACTCGTCGAGCAGGCGACCCCGCCGGGTGTGATCGATGCCGAGCGCGGCGAACTCCGCGCGCAGGTATCCGGCTCCGACACCGGCGATGAGCCGGCCGCCGGAGACGATGTCCAGACTTCCCAGCGCCTTCGCCGCGAGATACGGGTTGCGGAAAGGGAGCACGTACAGGTTGGTGAGCAGCCGGATCCGCGAGGTCACGCCGGCGATGTAGCTCAGCGCCGCGATCGGGTCCAGCGTGTTGTGCCCACCGTTGTGCCGCCATTTCAGCGACGGCGCGGGGTGCTCGCTCAGCGCCACCGCGGCGAATCCGCACTCCTCGGCCGCGATCGTGAGATCGCGGATCACCGAGGGATGCAGAAATTCCTCCGAGGCGCCGGGACGCTCACCGGGGTACTCCAGAACGTACTTCATCACTGACAACCTCTGCCTCACCGATCCTCGCGCCGCCGTGACGCCGCACGGCCACCAGACGACAGTAGCCCGTGCAGTTTCTTCTACTGTATATATTACAGTAGACACCTTCGCGGCCGATGTCACCGGCCCGACGACGCAAACGAGGTCAGCTGTGCAGATTTCCGCCGAGGCAGGACCGGAAGGACCGCTGTCCGGGCTCACCGTGGTCGCGCTGGAGCAGGCGGTGTCCGCGCCGATGTGTACGCGCGTCCTCGCCGACTTCGGCGCCCACGTGATCAAGATCGAGAATCCGGCCGGCGGCGACTTCGCCCGGCACTACGACGATGTCGTCCACGGCCTCGCCGCGCATTTCGTGTGGGCGAATCGGGGCAAGGAGTCCGTCGCGCTGGATCTCAAGGATCGCGACGGCCGCGCGATCCTGCGGCGGATCCTCGGGACCGCCGATGTCTTCGTGTCCAACCTCGCACCGGGCGCGGCGGCCGCCCTCGGGTTGTCGGCCGAGCAGCTGACGGCGGAGTTCCCTGAGCTCGTGGTGATGGAGATCGACGGCTACGGCGCGGGCGGCCCGCTGTCGCACAAACGGGCATACGACCTGCTCATCCAGGCCGAGTCGGGCACCTGCGCGGTCACCGGTACAGCGGACGCGCCGGCGAAGCCCGGACCACCCATCGCCGATGTGAGTTCCGGCCTGTACGCCGCGCTGACGATCCTGGCGCTCATCTGCGCCAAGCGCACCCCCAACGGTCGATCCGTTGTGCCCGCCAGCGCGTCGGTGAGCCTGTTCGACACCGCGGCCGAGCTGATGGGCTACCACCTCACCTACACCCGCCATACCGGGGTCGACCAGCAGCCGTTGGGCATGAGTTCGCCCGCGGTCGCCCCGTACGGCGCGTACCGCACCGCCGACGGTGCGACGGTCGTCCTCGGTACCACCAACGACCGGGAGTGGCAGCGCCTGTCCCGCGACCTGATCGACCGGCCGGACCTCGCGGCCGACCCCCGGTACGCCACCAATGCCGACCGGGTGCGGCTGCGCGACGAGCTCGACCGGGAGATCGCCCGCTGGTGCGGCCGCCACGAGGCCGACGCCGTGCAGGAGCAGGCGGACGCGGCCGGTATCGGCAATTCCCGGTTCCGGACGCCCGGCGAGGTGCTCACGCATCCGCAGCTGGCGGCACGGCGGCGCTGGCGCGACGTCCCGACCCCGGCGGGTCCGGTCACCGCGCTGCTGCCACCACCGGTCATCACCGGCTTCGAGCCGCCGATGGGCGCGGTACCGGCACTGGGTGAGCACACCGAAACCGTCCTGGCGAGAGCGGGTTTCACGCCGGACGAGGTCGAGGAGTTCCGCAGCCGGGGCGCGATCGGGCCCGCCGGGAACAACGACGAAAGGACGATCCAGTGACCGCAGAACCCACCTTGCTCATCGACCAGACCGACGGGGTGCGCACCCTGACGCTGAACCGCCCGCACCGCAAGAACGCGATCAGCTTCCCGCTGTGGCACGCGCTGCGGGCAGCGCTGAGCGACATCGCCGGAGACGAGACGGTCCGCACCGTAGTCCTCACCGGTGCGGGCGAAACATTCTGTGCCGGTGCCGATATCGCCGATGCCGAGGGCATGGACGAATTCCCCGATCCCCGCGCGGAACTCGCGACCATCAACGACACCGTGCGCCTGCTGCACGAACTACCGGTGCCGACCCTGGCCAAGGTTCGCGGTGTCGCCGTCGGCGCGGGCTGGAACCTCGCGCTGGCCTGCGACCTCGTGATCGCGACGCCGGAGACGAGATTCTGCCAGATCTTTGCCCGCCGGGCGCTGTCGCTGGACTGTGGTGGTTCCTGGCTGCTGCCGCGACTCGTCGGCCTCCAGCAGGCCAAACGCCTCGCCTTGCTGGCGGAGACGATCGACGGAACGCAAGCCCTCGAACTGGGCTTGGTGACCTGGCTGCACACCGGCGACACGATCGACGGCGTCGCGACCGAGCTGGCCCAGCGCCTCGCCGCCGGTCCACCGTTGGCGCTCCGGCAGACCAAGGACCTGCTCAACACGGGTACCGGTCGCACCCTCCTGGAAGCCCTCGACGCCGAAGCGTCGGCCGCGAGCGCCAATCTCGCGGGACCGGACGTGCTCGAGGCATTCGCCGCCTACGCGGAAAAGCGCGAACCGCGCTACACCCGCGCCCCGGAAGTCACCGCGTGAGCGGCCGTCAGGGAAGCACACCGCGACGGAGGCGCGAACGTGGCTCCCTCAATCCGGAGGACATCATCGACGGCGCGTTCGAACTGGCCGAGCAGGTCACCGTCGACGGCCTGAGCATGCCGCTGCTTGGCAAACACCTCGACGTCGGGGTGACCAGCATCTACTGGTATTTCCGCAAGAAGGACGATCTGCTCAACGCGATGACCGACCGCGCGCTGCGCCGCTACCTCTACGCGGTGCCCTTTCCCTCGGTCGAGCCGCACAATTGGCGGGATTCGCTGGCTCGGCACGCGCGGATCATGCGCCGCACCTTCCTCGACAACCCGATCCTGTGCGACCTGGTCCTGATTCGCTCGGCGCTGAGCCAGCACGCGGCGCGCCTCGGCGCCGAACAGGTGGAGCGGACCGTGGCGAACCTGGTCAGCGCCGGGTTGTCGCTCGACGACGCGTTCACCGTCTATTCGGCGGTCAACCTGCACGTCCAGGGATCGGTGGTGCTCCAGCGCCTGCACGACAAGAACCAGGAGCTGGGCAGCGAAGCCGCCGCGTACTACGACGTGATCCGGATCGAGCCCGAGACGACACCGCTGCTCGCCGCGGCCATGGCGGAAGGGCGCCGCTCCGGCGCACCCGACGACCGCAACTTCGAGTGGGGTCTGGCTTCGGTGCTCGACCGCGCCCAGCAGGCGATCGCGATGCGAAGCAGCCCCTAGCCGCGGATGGCCATGCGTGACTGGAGAACCTGAATGGAAGGCGGTACCGAGGTGGAGCCGACACGGCGCGGACCCGGCGCAGAACCCACGACCCTGGGCGGAGCGCTGCTCGCGCACGCGCGAGCGTTCCCGGACCGCCCGCTGCTCGATCGGGGAGACGAGCAGCTGACCTTCGGTGCCGCGGAGCATCGTTCGGCGCTGCTCGCCCGCGGTCTCGCCGGACTCGGCGCAGGCAAGGGCGTGCACATCGGGCTGCTGTACCCCGACGGGGCGGAATTCGTTGTCGCGCTGCTCGCCGCCGCGCGCATCGGAGCCGTCGCCGTCCCGCTGCCCGCCTCTGCCGGCCCCGTCGAGATCCGGAATCTGCTGGCCCACAGTGATGTCCGGATCCTCCTGCGGGCGCGGGAAGATCACCTGCCCAGTGCGGCCAGGGTGGTGTCGGAGGCCTTGCGCGGTGCGGAATTCGATGCCGAGGGGAGGTGGTATTGCACGGCGGCACCACAGTTGCGCCACGTGGTCACCGACAGCACGACACCGGCACGGTACGCCCCGGACGTCCACCGATGGGCCGACGCCGTCGACGACGAACAGCTGGCCGCGATCGAAGACGATGTCCATGCCGCGGATCCGCTGTGCCTGCTTTATCTGCCCTCGACCGGTGACTCGCTCACCGGTGCCGTGCATACCCACGGCTCGCTGCTCGGCGGTCATCGCGTACGCAACCGGACGAGTGGGCTGGCCGCGAAGTTCGTGCTGCGTACAGATCACCCGCTCCCCTCCCCCGCCGGAATCCTGTCCGGGTTGCTGCCCGCCGTGCTCGCCGGCGCGACGCTGCAACGCCGTGACCTCACCGCTCCCACGCAGGTCCCCGCCGGTTGCCCCGAGGGGCCGGGCTCGATCGAAGCGGGCGGTTCGGTTCTGTGGCACGGGGACGAGCGCCGGGCCGGCGGAATGCCGATGCCGGGCTTCGATACAGCGGTCCTCAACCCCGATACCGGCGCCGAGGTCGATCCGGGAGTGGTCGGCGAGTTCTGTTTCCGCGGACCATTCGTCATGCAGAACTACCATCGGCGAAGCCGTGAGGAGTGCTTCGATCCCGATCAGTGGTTCCACACGGGCGAACTCGTCCATCGCGACGACGACGGCGTGATCCACCCGGTGGGTCGCGGTATCGAGCCGTCGCCGCGGGCGCACCCGGGCGAGCATCCGGCCACGACCATGGACCGGCTCGTCCGCGATCGGGCCGAGAGGTTCGGCGATGTTCCGGCGGTGATCGAACCCGGTGGCCGGCTCACCTACGGCGAGCTCGACTCGGCGACAAGCGAACTCGCCGCCGTGCTCGTCGGTTCCGGTGTCGGCAAGGGAACCCGGGTGGGCCTGCTGCTGCCCAACGGCATCGACTGGGTCCGGATCGCTATGGCGCTCACCAGGATCGGCGCGACCCTGGTCCCGTTGAGCACACTGCTGCGTCCCCCGGAGTTGCGTGCCCAGCTGCGGGTCGCCGCGGTCCGGATCGTGGTGACGGTGCCGGAGTTCCGCGGCCGGAACTATCTCGCGGATCTCCCACCGGCTCACCCGGACGGCACGGTCGCACCCGATTCGTCGCTCCCGGCGCTCAGGCAGATCTGGACCGCGGATCGGCTCCTGACCGCGAAGCCGACCTGCCGAGCGGTCCGGATCGCAACAGCCCTGGCCGAATCCGTGTCGGCTGCCGACACCTTCGCCGTTCTGTTCACGTCGGGAAGCCGGGGCATGCCCAAGGGAGTCCTGCACTCCCACGGCAGTGCTTTCGGCGCTGTCCGGGCCGGCTTGTCCGCCCGCGCCATCGACGCGAGCACCCGCCTCTACCTGCCGATGCCGTTCTTCTGGGTCGGCGGCCTCGGCGGCGGAGTGCTCTCGACACTGCTCGCGGGTGCCACGCTCGTCACCGAAGCCGTCCCCCACCCGCAGTCCACCCTCGAGCTGTTGCGCAGGGAACGGGTGACGCTGTTCCGGGGCTGGCCCGAGCAGGCCGAGGCCCTTGCCCGGGTGGCCGCGACCGACGGTGTCGCCGTCACGACGCTGCTGCCGGGCAGCCTGGACGCGTTGCTGCCCACCGATCTACGGCCCAGACCCGGTGCACGCGCCAACCTGTTCGGCATGACCGAATCGTTCGGCCCGTACAGCGGGTATCCCGCGCATACCGATATGCCCGCGTCGGCCTGGGGCAGCTGCGGGCAGCCGTTCGCCGGGACGCAGCTCCGGATCACCGACCAGGACACCGGATCCGCGGTGCCCGCAGGCGACGTGGGTGTCATCGAACTCCGCGGACCTCACCTGCTGCGCGGGATGTGCCTGCGCGAGCGCGCCGAATTCATGACACCGGACGGCTTCTACCGCACCGGCGACCTCGGCCGTGTCGACGACCAGGGCTTCCTCTTCTATCACGGACGTGCCGACGACATGTTCAAGGTCAGCGGCGCGACGGTGTATCCCAGCGAGGTCGAGCGGGCTCTGCGCGGTGTCGACGGCGTCATCGATGCGTGCGTGACCGATGTCGCGGGCGAGCACGGCGCACGTGTCGGCGCGCTCGTGGTCTGCGACAGCTCGGCCACGCCGGACGGACTACGCGCACAGGTCCGGGAGTCGTTGAGCGCCTTCAAGATACCCACGGTGTGGGTGCTGACGGATTCGCCCGAGCGGATCCCGCGCGGCGCGACCGGCAAAGTCGACATCCGCGGTCTGCGCACCCTGCTGCAGTCCCCCCAGCCGGAAGGAGCTGGTCGGTGACCGAGGATCAGCAGTCCGCGACACAGCCCCTGGCCGGGGTCCGGGTCGTCGAGATCTCCAGCTTCGTGGCCGCACCGCTGGCCGGGATGACGTTGAGTCAGCTCGGCGCCGAGGTCATCCGGGTCGACCCGCTCGGCGGTGCGGCCGATGTCCACCGGTGGCCGTTGACCGATGACGGCGCCAGCATCTACTGGACAGGCCTGAACAAGGGCAAACGCTCGGTCACCGCTGATCTCCGGTCCCCGGCGGGACAGCAACTGGTCAGCCGGCTGATCACGGCCGGTGGCCCCGCGGGCGGAATCCTGCTGACCAATGTGTCCGGCCGAGATTGGCACAGCCATGCCGCCCTGGCCGCCCTGCGGCCCGATCTGATCCATCTCGAAATCCTCGGCCGCGCGGACGGGTCGACCGCCGTCGACTACACCGTGAACGCGGCCACCGGCTTCCCACTCGTCACCGGACCGGCCGACCACGCCGAACCGGTCAATCACGTTGTGCCCGTGTGGGACCTGCTCTGCGGCCTGTACGCGGCGCTCGCGATCACCGCCGCGGTCCGGCACCGCGACGCCACCGGGGAGGGCAGCCGGATCTCGCTGCCACTGGAGGACGTCGCGCTGGCCACCGCGGGCAACCTCGGGTTCCTCACCGAGGCCATGGTGTGCGAGCGCACCCGCCCCCGGCTCGGCAATGCCGTCTACGGCCAGTTCGGCGGGCATTTCACCGGAACCGACGGCGCGACCTTCATGGTGGTGGCACTGACCGCCCGGCACTTCCGGGATCTCACCGAGCTCACCGGGACCGGCCACGTCGTCGACGCGCTCGCCGTCGCGCTGGCGGCGAACTTCGCCGACGAAGGGGATCGCTATCGCCATCGCGAGGTACTCACCGGTCTCTTCACACCATGGTTCCGGGCCCGCACAGGCGCGCAGATCGCTGCGGGGCTGGCGGGAACATCCCTGCTGTGGGAGCGCTACCGGACCTTCGGTGAAGTCGCCGCCGACCCGAAAGTCACCGCGAATCCCCTGTTCTCGCCCCTGGATCAGCCGGGCATCGGCACCTATCTCGCTCCCGGCGCTCCGGCCTCGATCAACGGCACCCACACGCCCGCACAGACCGCGCCGTCACTCGGCCAGCACACCACCGCCGTCCTGCGCGACCTGATCGGACTCTCGACCCCGTCCATCACGGACTTGCAGAAGGCAGCGGTCCTGGCGGCCGACACCTGATCCGCCTGCGTCGCCGGTCGCCCGGTCAGCTCCGGCGCTGCCTCGCGAGCAGCGCCTGGGCCCGGGTGAGGTGCGGCCGGTCGAGCAGGGCACCGCGGTGGCCGATCGCGCCTGCCGCCGGGTCGGCGGCGAACAGATCCACGATCTCCTGGGCGGCGGCCAGTTCGTCCTCGGTCGGCGAGAACACGTCGTTGATGATCCCGACCTGGTCCGGATGGATCGCCAGCATGCCCCCGAAACCGTCCTGCCGGGCGCGGATACAGCGTGCCCGCAGCCCAGCGGAGTCGCGATAGTCGGCGTGGATGGTGTCGACGGCGACCGCACCGGCGGCAGCGGCGCCGAACAGGCACAGGCTGCGCGCCGTTTCGAGGACGGGGCCGAACCGTCCGTCGGCGCCGCTCACCGCCTCGGCGCCGATCTCGGCCGCGAGGTCGGCGACACCCCAGGTCACCGCCGCCAGCCGGGGCGCACCCCGATAGGTCCCCATGGTGTGGACCGATTCGGCGGTCTCCGGGGCCAGCGCGATGACCGCGGTACGTCCGGGCGGTGTTCCGCCGGCGACTTCCAGTGCGGACAGATAGTTGTCCAGCGTCCGAAGATCCTGGCCGCCCCGGGCTTTGGGCAGCATGATGCCGCCGGGCCGGGCGGGCATCACCGCCGCCAGGTCCGCCAGTGTGTGCGGGCCGTCGAACGGGTTCACCCGGACCCACAATCGCTGTTGGTCCGCGGCGGGGCGGCCGGCCAGGAATTCCGCGCACAGGGCGCGAGCGTGGGCTTTGCGATTCTGCGCCACCGCGTCCTCGAGGTCGAGGATCACGATATCGGCCGAGCTCTCGGCGGCTTTCGTCATCTTCCGCTCGCTGTCGGCGGGAGCGAACAACCACGATCTCCTACCGAGGTCGGCACCCGCGTCCGGCACGTCACTGAATATCATCCCGTTAATGATACTGTATTCATTTCGGTCGATCACCGCCGCGTCTGCTCGCCCGCGCGCCGAGCAGCGGAAATCCCATCGGTAATGGTTACTGTGGTAAATAACAAAAGCCGCGCACCGATATAGAACCCGGACCAAAGACTCCACAGAGGTGGCCACAGATGACGAAACGAGAAACCACGGACAAGCGCCCCCGGCGTGAGCGGGGTTCACTGAACCCCGATGACATTCTCGACCGCGCTTTCGAGCTCGCCGAGGAGGTCTCGCTGGACAACCTGAGCATGCCGCTGCTCGGCAAGCACCTCGGCGTCGGCGTCACCAGCATCTACTGGTACTTCCGCAAGAAGGACGAACTGCTCAACGCGATGACCGACCGGGCGTTGCAGCAGTACGAGAATGCCGCGCCGTTCATCGAAACCGATGACTGGCAGGACACCCTGCGCAACCACGCGCGCACCATGCGCAAGACCTTCCTGAGCAACCCGATCCTGTGCGATCTGATCCTCATCCGCGGAGCACTGAGTCCTCGCGCGGCACAGGTCGGAGCCGTGATGACCGAGAAAGTCGTCGCCAGTCTGGTCGACGCGGGGATGTCGATCGATGACGCCGTGGACACCTATTCCGCGGTGCAGCTACACACGCGAGGCTCGGTGGTTCTGCAGCGGCTGTACGACAAGAACAAGGAATCCGGAGACGAGCCGGGTGCGTACTACGAACACCTGCAGATCTCACCGGAAAGCACGCCGCTGCTGGCCGAAGCCGGTGCCCGGGGCCACCACAGCGGCGCCCCGGACGAGCACAATTTCGAATACGGGCTCGACTGCATTCTCGACCGAGCGGTTCGCCTGATCAGCACACCGGCCAAGAAGGCCCCGGCGAAGAAGACACCCGCGAAACCTGCCAAGAAGGCCACCGCGGCGAAGAAGACCGCGACGGCCCGGAAGGCGGCTGCCCCACGCCGCACCCGCGCGGCGGCGGGCGCCGAGTAGTCGACGCCGGCCGCTACGACAGCTCGTCGAGCCGACGGACATTCCATCGGCCGGTGAACGCCGTCTCCCGTTTCTGCGCGAACGCCGCATAGGCCTCGGGCAGATCCTCGACGGCGAAATTGACCGCCTGCGCGCGCGACTCGCCGGCCAGGGCCTCACGCAGGGATCGGTCCACACCCTCGTTGAGCAACGCCTTGGTCTGCGAGATCGCGATCGGCGGGCCCGCGGCGAGCCGCTGCGCGATCCCGTCGACGAACTCGTCGATCTCCGCCTCGGGCTTGATCCAGGTGAGGAGGCCGAGTTCGCGTGCTTCGGCCGCGTCGATCGTTTCCGCGAGCAGCGCGAGCCGCTTGGCCTGCTGAACGCCGACGAGCTTGGGCAGCAGCCACGAGCCCCCGCAGTCGATCGAGAGCCCGCGCCGGGTGAACACCTGAGAGAACGTCGCGTCGGGTGTCGCGACGACCAGGTCGCAGCCCAGGGCGAGGTTCCAGCCCGCGCCGACCGCGACCCCGCGCACCTTCGCGACGGTGGGCATTGGCAGATCGTGCAGGTATTGGGCGACATCGGTGATCGCCCGCAGCTTCCGGAACGGCGCGGCATAGGGATCGCTGTCGACGACGTCCGCGCCCGAGCAGAAGGCGCCGCCCGCCCCGGTGAAGACGACGGCACCCACGCCGGGTTCGTGGGCGATCGCGTCCAGCGCACCGCGCAGCGCGTCCCACAGTTCGAGGGTGATCGCGTTCTTGCGGCTGGGCCGATTGAGCGTGAGCGTCACGACGCGGTCGTTGCGCTCACGGCGCAGAATGTCGGTCACGTGGATCGAGTCCTTCCGTCCTGCCGGCGTCACCCGGTGCGCGATGACAGAAACAGGTCGGTGTCGAGCGGAGCCAATCCTGGCACCGCCCGGTATCGGCCGAAGTCGGTGACGCCGTGCGCCGCCAGCACGTCCTCGTCGATGAGGAACCGGCCCGCGACCTCGCCCGGCGAGGTGAACACCAGATAGGCGGCGTCGGCGCAGATCTGCGGGATCCGCGAGGTGGCCACGCGCTGTGCACCACCGGGCCGGTTGCGGATCGCCGCGGTCGCGATCGTCGTGCGCGGCCACAGGGAGTTGAC
The DNA here is from genome assembly GCF_042728775.1 of Nocardia sp. NPDC060259. Lineage (NCBI taxonomy): Bacteria > Bacillati > Actinomycetota > Actinomycetes > Mycobacteriales > Nocardiaceae > Nocardia > Nocardia sp. NPDC060259. Next base: position 2,505 of record NZ_JBHXAY010000145.1, on the reverse strand, counting down.
CCGGATGCCGCTGCCGCGCAGTTCCTCGGCGAGCCCCAGCGTGACCAGCGACATGCCGTACTTGGCGATGGTGTAGCCGAGATGAGCTCCGGCCCAGCGTGGTTCGAGGTTCAGCGGTGGCGACATGGTCAGGATGTGCGGATTACGGCTCGCCTCAGCCGATTTCCGCAGGTACGGCAGCGCCGTCTTGGCCAGCAGGAAACTGCCGCGGCAGTTGATGTCCTGCATCAGGTCATAGGCCTTCATCGACAGGTCCTCGGTGCGTGACAGGTCGATCGCGGACGCGTTGTTGACCACGATGTCGATCCCGCCGAACCGCTCGGCGGTCTGCTCGACCGCCGCCGCGACGACCTCGTCTCGGCGGACATCGCCGATCACCTTCAGCACGGAGCCGCCCGCCAGCTCGAGCTCCTCGGCGGCGGTGTGGATGGTGCCGGGCAAACTCGGGTGTGGCTGATCGGTTTTGGCGATCAGGGTGATGTTGGCGCCGTCCGCGGCCGCCCGCCGGGCGATCTCGAGTCCGATGCCCCGGCTACCGCCGGACATGATCATCGTTCGCCCCGCGAGGGCTCTGTCACCGTCGGGCATTCGGCCGGTCTCCGATCCGCTCGACCCGGCGGCCAGGCCGGCGGGTAATCATACTGTTGCCATTACAGTACACACCTCCGGAGCTCGCGTCCAATAACTCTTACTGTAATACTGACAGTATCTTTCGGCCGATTCCGGCCCGCGCTCTCGCCCGTCGACGACGGCTCACCCCCCACCCTGCCCCCGAGGAGCGGAACACCATGGCCTACGTCATCACCCAGCGCTGCTGCAACGATGCCAGTTGCGTCGCCGACTGCCCGGTCGACTGCATCCGGCCACGTCCGGACGAACCCGGGTTCGCGACCGCCGAGATGCTCTACATCGATCCCGACACCTGCATCGACTGCGGCGCCTGCGTCGACGCGTGCCCGGTGGACGCCGTCTTCGCCGAGGACGACCTGCCCGACGTGCTGACCGGATTCGCCGACATCAACGCCGCGTACTTCCGGCGGCATCCGCTGCTGCCCGCGGCCGACCCCGTCGCACCCCTGCGGTTGCCGAAGGACCTCGGCCCGCTGCGGGTGGCCATCGTCGGCGCCGGCCCCGCGGCCTGCTACGCCGCCGAGGAACTGCTGCGGCGCTGCGCCGCCGAGATCGAGATCTTCGACCGCCTCCCCACCCCGTGGGGCCTGCTCCGTTCCGGCGTCGCGCCGGATCATGGGAGCACCAAGGCGATGACGACCCGGTTCGAGCCGGTCCTCGGCCGCGAAGCCGTCGGACTCCACTTGAATGTCGAAGTGGGCGTGCATATCTCGCATGACGAGCTGCTCGCCCACCACCACGCGGTGCTGTACGCGGTCGGCGCCTCCGGTGACCGCGCCCTGGACATCCCGGGCGAGGACCTGCCCGGCTCGCACTCCGCCACGGAGTTCGTCGCCTGGTACAACGGCCACCCCGACTATTCCGACCGGGCGTTCGACCTGTCGGGCCCGCGCGCGGTGATCATCGGCAACGGCAATGTCGCCCTGGATGTGGCCCGGGTCCTGACGATGCCGCCGGATCTGCTCGAGGGCCGGACCGATATCGCCGAGCACGCGCTCACGGCCCTGCGGGCGAGCGGTATCACCGAGGTCGTCCTGATCGGGCGGCGCGGTCCGCTACAGGCGGCCTACACCGGTCCGGAATTCCTCGCGCTGGGCCATCTCGACGGTGTCGACGTCGTCGTCGAGGAGACCGACCTCGACCTCGACCCCGGGAGCCGCGCCCTGCTCGACGATCCCGCCGCCGAACCATCACTGCGGCTGAAGTATTCGGTGGCACAGCAGTACTCGACGTCGGCAGGCACGCCGGGACACCGCCGCATCGTCTTCCGCTATCTCGCCTCCCCGACCGCACTGGCCGGTGACGGCAAGGTCGAGTCCGTCGAGCTGGTCCACAACGAACTCACCGCGCGGGACGGGCGCCTCCGTGCCGAGCCCACCGACCGCACCGAAACCCTCACGGCCGGACTCGTACTGCGCGCGGTCGGCTATCGGGGTACTGCGCAACCCGGTCTGCCCTTCGATCCCACGCGTGGGGTGATCCCCAACGAGCACGGCCGGGTCGTCGGACCGGACGGCGCACCGGTGGACCGGGTCTATGTGACCGGCTGGATCAAACGAGGTCCGCAGGGCGTCATCGGGACCAACCGAGTCGACGCGCAGGAGACGGTCGAGGCCATTCTGTCCGACTTCGCCGCGGGGCGCCTGGCGTCGCCCAGCGGCGACCGGGCCGCACTCACCGAACTGCTCGACCGCAGGCAGCCCGACCGCATCGACCGGGACGGCTGGGCGGCCATCGATCGCGCCGAACTTGCCGCGGGCGCCGCCGCAGGCAGGCCGCGCGTCAAACTGGCCACCCGCGCCGCCCTGCTCGCCGCGGCCTGCTCACCAACCACAGCGGCGGCCGCTCCGGCGCCCGCACCGGCGAGCCGTACGC
>NZ_JBHXAY010000144.1:0-13995 GCF_042728775.1 Nocardia sp. NPDC060259 | reverse complement strand
GTGCCTGACCGGCGGGACAGGAGGGGCCGCGACCTCGAGCGCGCCAGCGCTCCAATCACACAGCCAGGTTGAAGGGCTCGGCCGCGCTGCGAATGGCGCCGAGCTGCGCCACCACCATGTAGGCGCCTGCGGGCACCGGCAATCGCTCCCCGGCGCATTGGGGCTGCGAGGTGGTCCCGAACCAGGTGCCCTTGTAGGAGAGCTGTTCGCCTGCCCCGAGCGTCTTCTGATCGGGTGGCCCGTCGGGATTGCAGTCGTTGCTCGCCCAGAGCCGTCGCTGCCCGTCGAGCGTGTACACCAGGAACTGCGGACCCGGCCCCAGATCCCGCGAACAGGGCGCCGACGAGATATTCGTGATGACGGTCCCGAACGCGGGCTGATCCCCCACCCGATATGTCGGCTGCCCGACCGTCACCTTCAGCGCCAGCGACTGATCGCCACACGGCGCGGCCGCCGGCTGGGCCGCCGCCGAACTGGTCACCGCCGAACTGGTCGCCACGGCACTGGACGTGGCGGTCGCCGAGCTGCTGCTCGCCGTCGTCGAGCTCGACTCGGCGGCACTGCTGGTGCTCGGCTCGGAGGTGGTCGTCGTCGCCGCGGCGGTATTCCCGGACGATTCCCCGCCGCGCGCGACCATGGTGACGAGCCAGATCACGATCGCCAGCGCGACGACGATGACGCCGATGGCGAGTGCACGGCGACGCCAGTAGATCTCCGGAGGCAGCGGTCCATTCGGTTCCAGCACGCCTCAACGGTAAGCGCACCGCGCGAGCCCGCGCTCGATGACCTCGGCGTGTCGTGGGCCCAAAAGGGGTCTATACCCCGGTTCAGACCACCTCGCCGATGTTCCCGACGGCCCGGCGCAGGTGCGCGCGGCCGTCGGCGAGCTTGTAGGTGACACTCGCGATCGCGAGCTGACCGGTGGCAACGCGCTGGGAGATGATCATCGACCGCTGCATGAGCAGCCTGCTCGTCTCCTCGACGTGGCGCGCCTCGAACTCGTCGATCGAGGTGAGGCCTTCGCGGCGGCCGACAAGGATCGACGGGGTGACCCGCTCGACGACGCTGCGGATGAACCCGCCGGGCACCTCGCCGCCGTCGAGGGCGTCGATCGTCGCCTTCACCGCGCCGCAGCTGTCGTGGCCGAGGACCACGATCAGCGGCACGTTGAGCACCTCGACGCCGTACTCGATCGAGCCGAGCACCGAGCTGTCCACCACATGACCCGCGGTCCGGACGACGAACATGTCGCCAAGGCCCTGGTCGAAGATCAGTTCGGCGGCGACCCTGGAGTCGCCGCAGCCGAACAGGATCGCGTGCGGATGCTGGCCGCTGACGAGCTTGGCTCGATCCGCGGCACCCTGGCTAGGATGCAACAGGTTGCCGTTGACGAAGCGCTCATTGCCTTCGCGCAGTGACTTCCAGGCACTTATCGGATTGGAACCAGGCATACCGACCATTGTGCACACGCCCTTGGTTACCAGCGAGTCCGCCGCGTTACGCGTCGGCAAACACGGCCTGGCGGAGTGGGAACGGGAGCAGTGAGTATCGACGCCGAAGCCCTGCTGGACTGGTTCGCCGACACCGCGCGCGACCTGCCGTGGCGCAAGCCGGAAGCCACCGCGTGGCACATCCTGATGAGCGAGATCATGCTCCAGCAGACCCCGGTCGTTCGCGTCGAGCCGATCTGGCGGGAGTGGGTGGCGCGCTGGCCGGTGCCATCGGCGATGGCGGCGTCCTCCCAAGCCGAGGTGCTGCGGGCCTGGGGCAAGCTCGGGTACCCGCGGCGGGCGTTGCGGTTGCACGAGTGCGCGCGGGTGCTGGCCGCCGAGCACGGTGACGTGGTTCCCGCCGATGTCGACGTGCTGCTGAGCCTGCCCGGCATCGGCGCCTACACCGCCCGCGCGGTAGCCTGCTTCGCCTACGGCCAGCGAGTTCCGGTGGTGGACACCAATGTTCGCCGGGTGGTCGCGCGCGCGGTACACGGCCGCGAGCCGGGCAATCCGTCGTCGCGCGATCTCGCCGAGACCGAGGCGCTGCTGCCTGTCCCGGTGCCGCGCGCCGCGACGTTCTCTGCGGCGCTGATGGAGTTGGGCGCACTGGTGTGCACGGCCCGCAATCCCGACTGCGCCCGCTGCCCGCTGCCCGCCTGCGCGTGGGTCGATGCGGGCAAACCGGCCGCCGAGGTGGCCCGCAAGGTGCAGAAATACGAGGGCACCGACCGTCAGGCGCGTGGACGTCTGCTCGACGTGCTGCGCGACGCGTCCGGTCCCGTGGAACAGGTGCGCCTGGATCTGGCGTGGACGCGCGATCCCGGCCAGCGCGCACGGGCCCTGGATTCGCTGCTGGTCGACGGGTTGATCGAGCAGACCGAGGACGGGCTGTTCGCACTGGCCGGTGAAGGTGGCGCAGCGGGATAACCCGTCTGCGTTCAGAGCACGCGACGCAGGAAGCGACCGACGTGCTCGCGATAGGCCGCAGGTTGTTCGTCGTGCACCAGATGCCCGGCCCCGGCGATCCACACATACTCCGCACCGGGGTGCACGTCGGCCATCGCCCGCATCTGACCGGCCGGGGTGATGGTGTGCTCGCCTTCGATGAGCAGCGCGGGCACCTGCAGCGACTTCCATTCGGTCCAGAAGTCGCGCGTGCCCCATTCCTCGGAGATCGCCCGGAACGTGTCGACCTCGCCGTGCAGCCGGTAGCCGTCGGGCGCGGCGGTAAAGGCGCGCAGGAAGTAGGCGCCTGCGACCGGCCCGAAGTAGTCGAGCACCGCCTGGTCGTCGGCGAAGGGCTGCGGCCAGGAGTGGATCAACTCGGCCCAGTGGGCGGCGGTGCGGCCGGTGAAATCGGGCGCGATGTCCTCGACGACGATCGCGCGCACCCGTTCGGGATAGGTGGCGGCGAAGACCCAGCCGTGGATCGCGCCCATCGAATGCCCGACGATCACCATCGGCTCGGTGATCCCGGCGGTGAGCCCGGCGAGATCGGCGACGAACGCCTCGGTGCTGAGCTCGGCGGGCGGCACCCGGCCGTGACCCGCGGCGTCGACGGTGTAGACGTGGCCGAATTCGCGCAGCCACGGGAGCAGATCTGTCCAGGTGCGCGCGCTGCCCATCAGCCCGTGCAGCAGCAGGATCGGGACGCCGGTCCCGCCTTCGTCGTACAACACCCTGACGATTGTGCCCCAGAGCGGGATGTTTCCCGCGCGGTCGTATTGTCGGCGCTATGGCTGTTGTGAAGATCAATGCGATCGAGATCCCTGAAGGCGCGGGCCCCGAGCTGGAGAAGCGCTTCGCCGCCCGCGCGCACGCGGTGGAGAACTCCCCCGGTTTCCTCGGCTTCCAGTTGCTGCGCCCGGTGGCCGGCGACAACCGGTATTTCGTGGTGACGCAATGGGATTCGGAGGAATCGTTCGCCGCGTGGCGCGACGGTCCCGCCCGCGCCGCGCATGCCGGACACGGTGCCGAGGGCGAGCGTCCCAAGCCGGTGTCGACCGGTGCCTCGCTGCTCGAGTTCGAGGTCGTCCTGGACGTTCCCGCCAAGGCCTGACAACGGCGTTTCCGCTGGACATGCGGATGCGCGTATTGACGAGGGCGCCTCGCGACTGTCACAGTTCGAGGGAACACACGCGAGGGTGCGCGGTAATTCCGGTGAGATTCCGGAGCGGTCGCGCCACTGTTATCCATGTACCGGGTTCCCGGTGCCGGAGAGCCAGACACCGGCACCTTCGCACCACACTTCGACCGTGGGACGCGTATCCCTGAGGAGGACCCGAATGGCCATCGCGCATTCACCCAGCCGGGATACCGGCCTGGACACCCTGGCAACCGTGCTCGTCACGGTCGGTGTCGTTCTGCTTGCACTGCTCACCCTGTACCTGGTCGGGTTCGACCAGGGGGCCGTCTCGCGTAGCGGGATGTACCTGCACGAGCTGATGCACGACGGACGTCACCTGCTCGGTGTCCCGTGCCACTGACCGGATCACTCAAGACCCTGCTGCTGCGCGGCCTGCTGGCCGGCCTGATCGCCGGTCTGCTGGCCGCCACAGTGGGCTATTTCATCGGCGAAACCCAAGTGGACGCCGCGATCGCCATCGAAGAGGCCGCCGCTGCACCGGCCGAGCACGGACACGACGCGGCCGAGCCCGCTGGCCATTCCCATGGCGGGGAAGAAGAACCGCTGGTCAGCCGGTCCGGCCAGAAGGCGGGACAGTTCCTCGCGCTCGGGCTGGCCGGGATGGCGTTCGGCGCGCTGTTGGCGTCGGCGCTGAACTACGCCCGCCGGTTCACGGCGCTGACCGGGCCGAAGCTGTCGCTGTACGCCGCGGGATTCGCGTGGGCGGCGATCGTCGCGGTGCCGTTCTTCAAGTACCCGGCCAACCCGCCCGCCGTGGGTGATCCGGAGACGATCAACAACCGCACCTGGCTGTGGGTCGCCGCCGTCGTGCTCGGCCTGCTGGCCGTCGCGGCCGCGATCGCGGCCTACAAGGCGCTGGCCGGCCAGCTGGATACGCTCCGGCTGATCGCGGGGGTGGCCGCGTTCGTGCTGGTCACGACCGTCGGCTATGTGCTGCTGCCCGGCGTGAACGAGGTGGCCGACGACTTCCCGGCGACGCTGCTGTGGCGTTTCCGGGTGGCCTCGCTCGCCGAAACCACCACGCTGTGGGTGGCTTTGGGGCTGGCCTTCGCCGCGCTCACCGAATTCGCCTCGCGCCGTAGCACTCCAGTAGTGGAGCGGGTCGCTACCGCAGGGTGATCCTCGCGAGTATCAGCGAGAGGCAGTGTCGGTGTCATGACCGGCACTGCCTTTTCCGTTTCCGCGTCCCGACCCCGCGCGGTGACCGTCGCGTTCTGCGGTCTCGTCACCGCTCTGGCCGCAGGCGCCGCCGAGGGAATGCTGCGCGCTGTTCGTGGCGGTGGGGAATTCGGCGCCACCGCAGCGGGATTGCTTCCCCGCCTCGCCATCTACCTGGTCGTCGGGGCCGTGGCGCTGTACATGGTGAACGGCAGCCGGGTGGCCCGCGCGCTGCTGACCGTCGGCATCGGCGTTGTCGGCTTGCTCTCGCTGATCATCGAGCCGCTGGCGGTCATGCTGTCGACCGACGACTTCGGCGAGCTGTTCGCCGGCCTTTCCCCCAGTTCGGCGGTGCTGGCCGGCTGCCGGGCCGTGCACATCCTGGCGGTGGTGATTGCCATTCCGGCGATGTACACACCAGCCGGGCATCGGTGGTTCACCCAGCGCTGACCCGGCATTTTCGTGCAATCCGGCCCCTGCCAGTCAGTTTTCCGACTGGACAGCGGCGAACTGCACGAAAATGCCGGACGGATCAGATCAGTTCGGCGTCCAGCTCGACCTCGGCGACGCCGGCCAGCGCCTTGCTGACCGGGCAGCCGTTCTTGGCGGCGGTGGCCGCGGTGTAGAAGCCCTCGGCGTCGAGCCCGCCGGCGACGGCGCGCACGGTCAGCTTGATCTTGCTGATCTGGAACCCACCGGCCGGGTCCGCCGCGAGCGTGACGTCGGCGGTGACATCCAGGCTTTCCGGGGTGCCGCCCGCATTGGCGATCTCGGCCGAGAGCGCCATCGAGTAGCACGACGAGTGCGCCGCCGCGATCAGCTCTTCCGGGCTGGTGCCCTCGGCGACTTCGGCAGCGCGGCGCGGGAAGGTCACATCGAACTTGCCCGCGCCGGAGCTGACCAGTTCGACCTGCCCGGAACCGTCCTGCAGTCCGCCTGCCCAGAGGGTGCGTGCGCTACGAGTCGGCATGGCAATCCTTTCGATTCGGTGGGTGTTGCGTCCGGTGACGAACCTACTCGGATCCCGTCCGGAGTTCGCCGGCTCAGGCGACGCCGGTGACCTCGTCCAGCCGCTCCAGCATCGCCGGCCAGACCTGCTGGTGCAGGTCACGGAGGGCTGCGGTGGGGAAGCCGGAATGGCGCAGGCGCAGCCGGATGCCGCGTGGCTGCTTGAGGAATTCCGCCGCGACCACGGTCTCCACGCCGTCGGTGGCGGCGGTGACCCAGGTGAATTCGATCCGCCGGTCCGGTTCCAGCAGCAGGATGCGGCCGTAGTGCGGGTTGCGCTTGTCGGCCGAGCCGGTGTCGAAGTAGAGCGGCTCGTTCACGGCGGGGCGCATGAGGACCGATCCGGGAACGGCCAGCCACAGGTCGAGGCCCCGGGTCCAGGCCGCGTAGAGCAGGCTGGGCGAGGCTTTCATCACGCGCTCGACCGTGAGCTCGTGCGGTCGCGCAGACAGGTCCGGGGGGCGAACTGGCTGGTCCATCAGCCGACCTTACCTGCCCGGACCGGCCGATCACCGCATCGGCTGTGCGACAGCGTCACTCGGGATTGGTGACGCGGGCGAGCACGATCCCGCCGAGGATCAGCGCCAGTGCCAGCATGCGGCCCGCGCTGAGCGGATCCTTGTGAACGAGGACGCCGAGACTGATCGCGCCGAGCGCGCCGATTCCGGTGAACACCGCGTAGGCGGTGCCGACCGGGAGGGTGTGCATGGCTCGCGAGAGCAGGTACACCGCGAGCGAGCCGAGGGCGATGCAGAGCAGGGTCGGGCCGGGTTTGGTGAAGTTCTCGGTGGGTTTGATGGTCTGCGACCAGATGATCTCGACGAGGCCGGCGAGGCCGAGTACTACCCAGCTCATTTCGCGTAATCCTGTGCGAGCAGCCGCACTTCGCTCAGCGCGGCGGCGAGCGAGACCTCGTGCGCGGCGCGCAGGTGGGCCAGGTTCGGGTCCTGCACGGCGTTGGCGAGTTCGGCGTGGACGAACACGGTGTCGGTCACGGCGAAATGCCCGGCGAAGAAGTCGCGCAGGTAGCGCTCCTGGTAGTCGTAGGCGGCCTTCGGCGCGCCGGGCGAGTAGGCGCCGCCGCGGGCGCCGACGACCACGAACCTGCGCTCACCCAGCGACATGCGCGGGAAGGTGATCTGGTCGAGCCAGGCCTTGAGCGCGGCGGGGATCGAGTAGTTGTACATCGGGGTGCCGATGAGGATCACGTCGGCGGCGAGTACCTGCGCGAGCAGTGGTTCGACGATCTTCCATGCGGTCTTCGCGGCAGGGGTCACGGCCAGCTCGGGGAGCCGATCGAGATCGGTGCCACCCGCGGCGAGGACGCCGTCGCAGAGTTCGGTCCAGCCCTCGCCGATGAACGGTGTCGGCTGGGCGGTCAGGTCGCGATAGGTGTACTCGCCGTCCGGCGCCTCGGCGCGCCAGGCCTGGACGAATTCCGCGCCGAGCCTGCGGCTCAGCGACCGGGTGCGAGCGCTGGCGTCGAGGTGCAGCAGGTGTGTCATGGTCGAGCCCTCCATAAATGGACATCATGTCCGCTTGTTGTGTCTCGACGATAGAACACAAGTGGACAGTCTGTCCATATATTCGTTTCTGGGCTACAGTCGACACCATGGAGCCCCGATCCGACCTGCTCACCGGCACGGCGCTGGACGCACCGCAGCCCGCGGAGCGCACCGACGCGGCCCGCAACCGGGCCAAGGTGCTGGCGGCGGCCGCCGAACTGTTCGCCACCCGCGACCCGCGCACGGTCACCATGGACGACATCGCCAAGGCGGCGGGCGTCGGCCGCGGCACCCTCTATCGCCGCTATCCCGACCGCACCGCGATCGCCGTCGCCCTGCTCGACGAACACGAACGCGCGGTCCAGGAACAACTCCTGTGCGGGCGACCCCCACTCGGTCCCGGCGCGCCACCCGCCGACCGGCTCGCTGCCTTCTACGCCGCGATGGTCGAATTGCTCACGGCCCATGCGCATCTGGTGCTCGGTGCCGAAACCGGGGGTGCGCGCTTCGCGACCGGCGCGTACGGATTCTGGTCGGCGCACGTGCGGGCGCTGCTTGTCGAAGCCGGTGTCGCCCAACCGGATTCCCTGGTCGATACCGTCCTCGCGCCCGTGGCGGCCGAGGTCTATCTGCACCAACGCGAACGCGGACTCGCACCCGGTCAGATCACCGAGGGTCTGGCGGTGCTCGCCCACCGCCTGCTCGACCAGCCCTGATCTGTCGGCCCTGATCTGTCGGCCCCTGCCGCTACCGTCACGCGGGTGACGACACTTCCCACCGATACCGAAGCCGCCCGTTTCTGGGCCCTGATCGAAACCGCCTGGGAGCGCGCCGGTTCCACGGCCCGCCGCGCCCTGCTCGACAGCGCCTACGACGACGAGCCGCTCGGCAGGTTCATCGACGCCCTGCGCTCGCTGAGCACCGATTTCACGAGCGACGAGCTGACCGCGCTCGACCGGGTCGCCGAACGCGCGCTCTACGACATCGACCGCGCCGATATCCACGCGATCACCGACGGCTCCGACGACGGCTTCCTCTACGCCCGCGGCTTCATCGTCGCGATGGGCCGCGAGTACTACGAGGCCGTGCGCGCCGACCCGGAAGCCGCGCTGCCGGATGTCTGGTGCGAGGAGATGTGCTACTTCTTCGCCCACCTGCACGACAAGCTCTACGGCGATTTCCCGGACACGGGTTCGGGCATCTCCCGCGAGACCGCGTCGAACCCGGCCGGGTGGTCCTGAGAATCAGGTCAGGTCGCGGCGGGTCATCAGCCAGATGGTGCCGCCCGCGAAGGCCAGTACGTAGGCGGTGAGCAGCGCGAGGGACTCGCCGCGCGTGAGGATGTCCAGGACACCGGGAGTGGCTGGGCCGCTGACGGTGCGCATCGCGCCCGCCAGGGATCCGGCGGCGGTTCCCGGCAGCAGGTCGGTGAACGTCTCGATGGGACCGAAGATGGCCGCCACCCCGCGCAGCAGGTTCTCGACGACGAGCACCCAGACCAGGCCGAGGCCGACGGCGAGGGCAGGGCCGCGGGCGATGGCGCCGATCAGCGCGCCCGCCAAGGTCCACATGCTCAGAATCGCTGTGCCGGAGATGATTCCGAGAACGGAGCGCTCCAGGGACGGCAGGGTGAGCGGCTGACCCTCACTCACCGCGATGAGCGAGGCGACACCCAGGTCGACGGCGAATGCCACACAGACCAGGGCCACCACCACGACCACCAGGCTCACGAGCAGGCCGCCGACCGCTGCAGGACGGCTCGGTCCCTGGGTGAACACGGTCTTCCAGGTGCCCCAGCCGTAACCGCTGCCGACCGCGAGCGCGCCCAGGATGAGCATCAGCGCACCGCCGAACATCGCCATGCCCTGGGTGAAGACCTCGGGGACGGCGGCGGGCATGAGCTGGCCGAGCAGGACGTCGCGGGGCAGACCGTCCGACATGGCGCCGCTCTCGCCGGAGGTGTAGGCGAGGTAGTTGAACAGGTAGGCGAAGGTCAGATTCAGCAGCACCCACACGCCGAGGACGATCCAGAACGCGGGCCAGCGACCGAGCCGCACCGACTCCGCGCGCATGCTCGCCCACAGATCTCTTGTCACACCGGTCATTTCGCGACCTCCATAGCCGTCATCTCGAAGAACACTTCTTCCAGGGATTTCTCGTCGACGCGCAGTTCCAGCAGGTCGGCGCCCGCCGAGACCACGGCGCGGGCGACCACCGGCGCCATCGCGGCAGACGTTTCGACTCTGATCCCGTCCGCGTTCGCCCTTGCGGGAGCGATGGTGTGAATCGCGTCGAGGGCGATATCGGCGGGTTCGGCGCGCACCAGCAGTGCTGCGGTGCCGCGTAATTCGGCGACAGTCGATTCGGCGAGCAGCCTGCCGCCGGAGATCACGCCGACCCGGTGGCAGATCTCCTGCACCTCCGCGAGTTGGTGACTCGACAGCAGTACGGTGTGCCCATCGGCAGCGAGATCGATGATGAGCGTGCGCATTTCGGCCAGGCCCGCCGGGTCGAGGCCGTTGGTCGGCTCGTCGAGGATCAGCAGGTCGGGGTCACCGAGCAGGGCCGCGCCGACGCCGAGGCGCTGCTTCATCCCCAGCGAATAGGTGCGGAAGCGGTCGCCTGCCCGGTCCGCCAGGCCTACCCGTTCCAGCGCCTTCTCGACGTCGGCGGCGCTGTGCCCGCGGTAGCGCGCCAGGACGCGCAGGTTGTCGCGGCCCGAGAGGTAGGGGTAGAAGCCGGGACCCTCGATGAGGACGCCGATGCGGCGCAGGGCCGCGGGATCGCCGGGTGCGCGGCCGCGTACCAGGGCGGTGCCCGCGCTGGGCCGGATCAGGCCGGCCAGCATGCGCAGGGTGGTGGTTTTGCCCGCGCCGTTGGGGCCGAGGAAGCCGTAGATCTCGCCTGCGGCGACGCGCATGCTCACCGCGTCCACCGCGATGTGCTCGCCATAGCGCTTGGTCAGCTCGTCGGTGACCACGATCGAATCGTTCATGGGAATCAGGATCCGCGCCGATGCGGTGCCGGGGCATCCGTCGCGGAGCGGCTTCACGGCTACGTCGCGCGGCCTACTCGCTGTCGTTCCCGACGCTCGATATTCGCCTCGACCGGCCCGCTGACCGGCCACTGTGGCGCCGCGGGGTGGCTCGCACCGGAATTACGGGCGCAGGCTGACGCGGAGGGCGGCCCTACGCAATAGGGTGAGTGAGGTGGGAGCGTCTGCGAAATGGGAGCGTGGCTCGGTCGTTGTGGACTGGGGCCTGGCAGTGGTGGTCGCGGTGATCCAGCTCGCCGGGAGTTCCGGTGCGAATGCGAATCAGAGCGGGGTGCGCTCGCTCGACGCGTTCGCGTATCTGTTGCTGCTCGCCGGTCCGATCGCGCTCGGCTTCCGGCGTGTGCTGCCCGAACCGGTGCTGCTGGTCGCTCTGCTCGCCGCGGTGTCGTATGTGCTGCGCGACTACGGATACGGGCCGATCTTCCTGTCGCTGATCATCGCGTTCCTGACCGCGGCGGTCAACGGATCACGGTGGCGCACATACCCGGTGGCCGCGGTCGGCTATCTGACGATGGTGTGGCCGTTGCCCGCGCTGCTCGGGCGCGACACCGACGCGTGGCAGATCTTCGGGTTGCTGGCCTGGGTGGGCGTGCTCGTCGGGATCGCCGAGGGGGTGCGCCAGCGGCGGGCGGTGGTGGTCGCGCGCGGACAGCGGGCCGAGGCCGCGCGCCGCGACGAGCAGGCGCAGCAGGCCAGGGCCGCCAGCGAGGAGCGGCTCGCGATCGCCCGTGAGTTGCACGATGTTCTCGCGCACAGTCTTTCGCTGATCAATGTGCAGTCCTCGGTGGCGCTGGAGCTCTTCGACCGGAAACCGCAGCAGGCCGCGGCCGCGCTGGCCACGATCAAGACGACCTCCAAAGAGGCACTGGCCGAGGTGCATACGCTGCTGCACGCCATTCGCAGCGGTGCGGCGGTGGCGCCCGCGGTCGAGGAATACGCCGAGCCCGCCGCCGATTCGGCCGCGCCCGTCGCTCCCGTCGCACCGCCGCGGCCCGCTCCCCGCGCGCCGACGCCGTCGCTCGATGATCTCGAGACCTTGCTCGAGCGCACCAGGGCGACCGGGCTCGATGTCGACACCAAGATCATCGGGACACCCAAGAAGCTGCCCAGCGTGATCGATGTGGCCGCGGCCAGGATCATCCAGGAATCGCTGACCAATGTGGTGCGGCACGCGCCCGGCGCGTCGGCGATGATCACCCTGCGGTACACGCCCGAATCGGTCGACATCACCATCGACAACACGCGGCCGACCAGCACCGCGGTCCGCACCGGCGCGGGTGGGAACGGGATCATCGGCATGCGGGAGCGGGCGCACGCGCTCGGCGGGGCGTTGACGGCCGGGCCGCGGCCGTCAGGTGGGTTCCGGGTGGCGGCCAGATTGCCTGCCCGACCTGCGGCGACCGCCGCTGAACCGCGCAACGACGCATCGCGCGCCTCCCGGCAATCCGCGTCGGCCGCGGGCTCCCCCACTGACAACGCAGGCTCCGCCGCAGCCGGTGCTGCCCGTGCAGGATCCGCGGCAGCCGGACCTGACCGTGCGGGCTCCGCGGCCGGTGCTGACGGTAAGGAGTCCTCCGTATGAGCGACCCCGGCCAGGTCGGCGCACGCACAACGCGCGTGCTGGTCGCCGACGATCAGGCGCTGGTGCGTGGCGGGTTCGTCGCGCTGCTCGACGCCCAGGACGACATCGAGGTCGTCGGCGAGGCCGAGAACGGCGAGCAGGCCGTCCGGATGACCCGCGCGCTCGTCCCCGATGTGGTGCTGATGGACATCCGCATGCCCATCCTCGACGGCCTCGCCGCCACCCGCATGATCGCCGACGAGGCCGCGCTCGCCGAGGTCCGCGTCGTCGTCCTCACCACTTTCGAGCTCGACGAATACGTCTTCGAGGCGATCCGCGCCGGCGCGGCCGGTTTCCTGGTCAAACACACCGAACCCGCCGACCTGCTCCGCGCCGTCCGCGTGGTCGCCGCCGGCGACGCCCTCCTCTCCCCCGGCGTCACCCGCCGTCTCCTCGCCGAGTTCTCCACCCACGCCAAACAACCCCCACCCGCCGCCCTGGCCGAGCTCACCGACCGCGAACGCGAGGTGATGACGCTGGTCGCCGAAGGCCTCACCAACGCCGAAATCGGCGCCCGCCTCTACCTCAGCCCCGCCACCGCCCGCACCCACGTCAGCCGCATCCTCACCAAACTGAATGCCCGCGACCGCACCCAACTGGTCGTCCTCGCCTACGAATCAGGATTGGTCCGCCCGGGCTGGCAGTAGCCCCATATCGTTGCGATATAGGTCCAGTCCTATATAAGATTGATCCTATGCACCTCTACATGGTGGAACTCGAGCCCGAAGTGGCCTCCTGGTTGCGATCACTGACTGCGCGCGAGTTCGGCCAGGTGGACGTGTATGTGGGCATGCTCGCCGAGCGAGCGACGACCCTCGGCGAACCATGGTCACGCAATCTCGGCGAAGGTGTGCGTGAGCTGCGCTTCCACCTCCATCCACGAGAAATGCGCATTACCTACTGGCTGGCACCGGATCGTCGCATCGTGTTGCTCACAGTCTTCCGAAAGACCCGAATGCGGGAGACTGAGGAAGTCGCGCGGGCCAAAGCGTTGCGCAAACTGTGCGAGTCAGAACACGACCGAGCCCACACAGATTTCGACAGGGAGGTACCCGATCATGGCTGAACACTCATCGATGGACGATCTGCGGCGTGAACGGATGAGCAGGCCGGATTTCGATGCCGCCGAGTACGAGGCCGGACGTGCGGAAGCAATTCTGGCAATCGAGTTGGCGCAGGCGATTCGGGAACTGCGGCTGGAGCTCGGGCTGACGCAGACTCAGCTGGCCGAGCGCGCCGGGCTGCGTCAGCCCGAGGTGTCGCGGCTCGAATCCGGCAGTGGCACACCGACAATCGGCATGCTCGAGCGTCTTGCACACGCACTCGAGGTGCGATTCGTCGCCCGTTTCGAGAAGGTCGACGCTGCCTGAGCTGAGCCGGCCCCTCCACTCAACCGGGTAAATCTACCAATCCGGCCCGATGAAAAGTACCAGCGCCCAACTGGATTCGCGCCGACGAGCTGGTGTCGGTGGGCGCTGACAGTTTCGCCGGAAACAACGGGAGGAAGGGAGTTGGCGTGGGGGTGACCATGTCGTTCACCAGGGTGAGTGCTGCGGATCTGGAGCGACTGTCAGGGGAAAAGGGCTGGCCCGACGATTTTCTCGCGGATCTGGAGACTCCCGACGGCGAGCCGAGCGGGTACTTGGACAAGGCGTGGGCGGGGTTGAAGTACCTGCTGGAACAGGCCGAAAGCGGGGTCGATCTGTTCTGCACGGGGCGTCCGCTCGACAGTGAGAATCACTTCGCGTGGAGCCCGGACGACGTGTCCTACACCGCGGGCATTCTGCGCGGCACCCCGTTCGGCACGCTCGCCGCCCACTACGACCCGGCGCGCATGGACGCGGCCGATGTGTACCCGCGGATCTGGGTCCGCGACGGCGACGGCGGTCTGCACTACCTCGGGCACCATTACGCCGGGCTCGTGCGGGTGTTCGACTACGCCGCCCGGCGCGGCTCCGGATTCCTGCAGCATTTCGGCTGACCATCGAAAAAGCCCGCCCCCGGGATTC
>NZ_JBHXAY010000143.1:0-14367 GCF_042728775.1 Nocardia sp. NPDC060259 | reverse complement strand
GGGGAACCACCCGGCCTGCGACAAAGATCATTGCCTGGCAATCGAATTGCGAATGTCGGGCGCCACACGCACCCGCATTGTCACGGGAGCGCCACCATCGCCCCGGGAAATACCGGGACTCGACTGAGGCAGCAGAGGACAACCCGACCGCCGTCTCCGGCGGTCCACGTCGGATTACCATTCTGCCAACCGTCGTGTCGGTACCACTCCACGTCTTCGAAGATCGTGTCGTGCGGGACGGGGTTGTCGCCGGCTGTCCCGTCACCGTCGCCGACGGGCCCTTCACCCAGCGTGCCAGAGGGCTTCTCGAAGCCATAGATCTGGCCGCCTGCGTCGTAGGAGCCGAACACCCGGCTGTACGCGTTCCATCCGCTGCCGACGCGTCGTCCGCCATCACCCCCGGTCCAGGTCGGCGAGCCGTTCGTCCAGCCGTCATGGCGAAACCAGTCCATCTCACCGTCGGCGGTGATCCCGTAGATGATGCCGCGACCGACCGAGAACACCCTCGGATAGGTATTCCATCCGCTGCCGACACGTCTGCCGCCATCGCCCCCGGTCCAGGTCGGAGAGCCGTCGGTCCAGCCTTCGTGGCGGTACCAATCCAACTCACCCTCGGGCGTGATCCCGTAGATGACGAAGCCGTTGGATTCCCCCGCGACTGTCCGCCTGCCTCCCGCGAAGACCTGGGCGTAGGTGTTCCAGCCGCTGCCGACGAGACGCCCGCCGTCCCCGGCTGTCCAGGTCGCGGTGCCGTCCTTGAACCCATCGTGGCTGTACCAGTGCATGTCCCCGTCGGGGGTGATCGCGTAGATGATCCCCTGCGCTCCACCCCAGAAAACGGAACTGTAGACATTCCAGCCCGATCCGACGTTGAGCCCGTCGTCCGGTCCCGTGAATTCGGAACCCACTCCCGTCCAGACGAGCGTGCCGTCCGATGTTCCGTCATGACGGGCCCACTGCAAATTTCCGTCGGGCTTGATCCAGTAGAAGACTTGACCGAAACCGCTCATCGATCCTCCATTCGTATACCGAGGAAGAACGCAAGATGTCAGCCGGAAAAGTATTCCACGTGGGTCGAGTCGGGGCGGCTCCTAGCCGACTTCGCGCTGCTCCCGCACCCGCGCCGGCTTGTAGTTGCTGCCGGGGGGCGCGCCGAGGGCGGCCGCGAGTTCGTCGGCGTCGGCCTGGTCGGACTGGACCTCCTCGATCGCCAGCCGGGCGAAGACCCACTGCTCGGTGGCGGCCATCTGACCACGGTTGCGGCCGAGGAACGAGACGAACCAGCCGATCACGGTGACGATCCGGCTGCGGTAGCCCACCAGGTAGTAGAGGTGCAGCGCCAGCCAGGCCAGCCAGGCGAGGAAACCGCTGAACTCGATCTTGCCGATCTGGCAGACGGCGTCGAAGCGCGAGATCGTCGCCATCGAGCCCTTGTTGAAGTACTTGAACGGCGCCCGCTGCTCGGGGGTCTGACCCTTGAGACCGGCCTTGATGGCCTTGGCCGCATACGTCGAACCCTGGATCGCGCCCTGCGCCTGACCCGGCACACCGGGCACCGACATGAGGTCGCCGACCACGAAGACATTCGGGTGGCCTTTGACGGTGAGGTCCGGTTCCACGATCACGCGACCGGCCCGGTCGACCTCGGTACCGTCGGAACGCTCGGCGATCATCTTGCCCAGCGGGCTGGCCTGCACACCGGCCGACCACACCTTGCAGGTGGCTTCGATGCGCCGGGTGCTGCCATCGGCGTCCTTGACGACGACACCGTGCGCGTCGACATCGGTCACCATGGCGTTGAGCTGGATCTCCACGCCCATCTTCTCGAGCCGCTTGGCGGCCTTGGCGCCCAGCTTCGGGCCCATCGGGCCGAGAACCGCGCCCGCGCCCTCGAGCAGGATGACGCGCGCGTCGCGCGGGTCGATGGTGCGGAAGGTGCCGTCGAGCGTGCGGTCGGCGAGCTCGGCGATCTGGCCGGCGAGCTCGACACCGGTGGGGCCAGCGCCGACGACGATGAACGTCATCAGCCGGTCGCGCTCTTCCTGGGTGGTCGCCAGCTCGGCCTGCTCGAACGAGCCGAGGATGCGCGCGCGCAGTTCGAGCGCGTCGTCGATGGTCTTCATGCCGGGCGCGAAGGTGGCGAAGTGGTCGTTGCCGAAGTACGACTGCTGCGCGCCGGTGGCGACGATGAGGCTGTCGAAGGGGGTGACGGTGTCGCGGTTGAGTAGTCGAGAGGTGACCGTGTTGTTGACCAGGTCGACATCGTGGACGTCACCGAGCAGCACCTGCGCGTTCTTCTGCTTGCGCAGCACCAGCCGGGTGGCGGGGGCGATCTCACCGGTGGAGAGGATGCCGGTGGCCACCTGGTACAGCAGCGGCTGGAACAGGTGGGTGGAGGTCTTGGAGATCAGGGTGATGTCGACATCGGCCTTGCGCAGGTGCCTGGTGCCGAACAACCCGCCGAACCCGGAACCGATCACCACCACACGGTGCCGCTGGTTCCCGACAGACTGAGTGCTCATCGTCCTGCTCCTCGACAGACTGGGGTGGGCCCCGCAATGGTGGTGACGGGGTTAACCGTAGTCGGCTCCGGATGCGACGTCGCCACGAGATCCCGGTTCCGATCTTGCTGTGGTGCGTTCCTTCACCGGGTGCCGGGCGCCGCGGTGAGATCCACCAGGGCGCCCGGACCGGCTGACAAGATCGAGAATACGGGACGGGACGGGTCAGCGACCGGCAAGCAGAAGCTCGGCCACCTTGGTGTCCGTCTCGGCGCCCTCGGTGTAGCCGCCCTCGGCGCCGAGCGCGTTCATGATGGCGAGGGTGTAGCGCTCACCGTTGCCCGCGACGCCGACCGAGTTGACCACCCAGCCGTCGGCCTCGGCCGACCAGCCGTTCTTCAGGCCGGGACGCATCCGCGAGCCCGCGCCCCACACGCCCCAGTGCTGGTTGGAGTCGACCGACCGCATCCGGTCGAGCAGGTAGGCCAGGTCGTCGGGGTGCATGGTGTCGAGGATGGTGTTCATCAGCCGGTCGAGGTCGGCGGCGGTGCACTTCTGGAACGACCAGTCGGGGAACATCGCGGACATGGTCGGCTGCGGGATCAGGCTGACCATGCCGTAGGCGCGGAACGCGTTGTTGTAGGCCATCCGGTCGATGCCGATGTACTTGTTCCACAGCACGTTGGTGGCGGCATCGTTGGAGGTGGCCAGCATCGCTTCGATATTGGTGCGGTCCTCGGGGGACAGGCCGATGGCGCCGGCCCTGGCCCGGTTGAGCAGGTCCGCGGCGATGGCGAGTTTGATCGTCGACGCGGTCCACACCTGGTTCTCGGCGTGCTCGTTGGCGTAGATCCCGCCGGTCTGGCGGTCGCGCAGCACGTAGCCGACGACGCCAGGGCGTCCGGCGAGGTAGGAGTTCACCCGCGCTATCCGCGAACTCATGTCGTTGTCGAAGCCGGGTAGCGACACCTGGGTCAACGCGGGCGGCGCGGCGTGCGCCGGAGCGGTCAGCACAGGAACGCCCGGAGTGAGGACGGCCGCGGCGGCGAGGAGACAGGCGGTTGCTGCGACCCGGGATACGACGCGGGTGGAGGGGGAACGGTCACGCACGAGGGACCACACTCGCACACCCGGCGCCCCAGCGCACTATTTGCGAAGAAATCCACGATCTTGTGACAGCGCCGTTGCGCCGCACGGGTTTTCCGCTCAGTGGTGGGCGGCGTGCGGCGTCGCGATCGGGCAGCCGTTGAGCCGATGGCAATGTTCGAACGCTTCGCCGTGCTGATCGAGCGGCCAGGAGTGCAGCACCTGCTCCGGCCCGTAACGCCGGGAATTGATCAGCTCCCAGCGGGCGCCTGCGCGGCGGACGATGAAACCGCCACCGGGAACCAGGGGAATCACCTGCGCGATCATGAACCGGACCAGCCTTTCGCCTGCGGCCGAACTGTCCCACCCGACGACAACGATCCCACGGCCGGTTTCGCCGGTAGCGTAGGCGCGGCGGGTAACGCATTGCGGTGTGGCCTATTTCACTTGCCCTGGTCGGTGGCGACGGCGGGGCCGCACGATTGCGGGTCGGTCGCTGGGCGTATAAACAACGGATGCCGTTGCACCTCCATCGCGCCGAACGCGCCGACGCGCTGGCCGACGGACTCGCGGGTGTGCTCGGCGCCGTCCCGGCCGACCCGTTCACCACCGAGGTGGTCGCGGTGCCCGCCAAAGGCGTGGAGCGCTGGCTGGCGCAGCGGCTGTCCGGTGTGCTCGGGGTGACGGGCACGGGGGACGGTGTGGCCGCCAATATCGCGTTCCCCGCCCCGACGGCGCTGGTGGCCGAGGTGCTGGCCGCGGCCAGCGGGATCGCGCCCGCCGACGATCCGTGGGCCGGGCAGCGGCTGGTGTGGACCTTGCTCCGGGTGATCGACGAGGTCGCGGATCAGCCGTGGGCGGCGGTTCTGGCGCGTCATCTCGGCCTGCCCGGTGCCGGGCATCGGGTGGGCAGGCGCTATGCCACCGCCGCGCACCTCGCGACCCTGTTCGACTCCTACGCCGCGCAGCGGCCGCAACTGCTGCTCGACTGGGCGGCGGGCGCCGACACCGACGGCGCAGGCGGGATCGTGCCCGACGATCTGGCCTGGCAACCCCTGCTCTGGCGGGCATTGCGCACGGCCGTCGGCTCGCCGAGCCCGGCCGAACGCCTGGCTGCCGCGTGCGCCCGGCTGCGGGCCGAACCGGATTCCGTCGATCTCCCTGGACGCCTGTCCCTGTTCGGTCTTACCCGGCTGCCCGCCGACCAGGTGGCCGTGCTGACCGCCCTGGCCGAACATCGTGAGGTCCACCTGTGGCTCGCGCATCCGAGCCCCGCGATGTGGACGGCACTGTCGGAGGCGAGGGCAGCCGGTCCGGTGGCTGTCCTGCCCGCGCCGGACCGTAGCGGTGTGGTCCCGCGGTCGGCCGACCACACCGCCGATCTGGTTCGCCACCCCCTCCTGTCCGGACTGGCCAGAGACGTTCGTGAACTGCAACAGCGTCTGAACCCGTTGCTGCACACCGAGACCCACCTCCCCGTCGAGTCTGCGGCGACCACCTTGCTCGGCGCCGTGCAGACCGCTGTCCGCGACGACCGGGTTCCAGCCGCAGGCGCCGTGCCGGACGGCACCGTCGAGGTACACGCCTGCCACGGCCCCGCCCGGCAGGTGGAGGTTTTGCGCGACCTGCTCCTGACGACCTTCTCGGCCGATCCCACCCTCCAGCCGCGTGACGTGCTGATCATGTGCCCGGACGTCGAGGCCTACGCCCCGCTGGTGCGGGCCGCCTTCGGACATCGCGGGGCAGGCGCGGTGGATCTGCCCGTCGAAGGCGAGCATCCGGCGCATCAGCTGCGGGTCCGGCTCGCCGATCGCGGGCGGGCGGTCACCAACCCGATGCTGGCCGTGGTCATCGAGCTGCTGGAGCTGGCAGACGGACGCGTCACTGTGACGCAGGTGCTGGATCTGGCGGCGAGCGAGACCGTGCGCCGCCGCTGTGGGTTCGATGACGACGATATCGAGCGGCTGCGCGAGTGGGCGGCCGAGTCGGGCGCCCGCTGGGGGATCGGGCAGCGCCAGCGCGAGGCGTTCGGCCTCGCCGACTTCGCGCAGAACACCCTCAATGCCGCCGTCGACCGGATCCTGCTCGGCGTCACCGCCGACGAGTCCGGTGACGACTGGCTGGATCTGGCCTTGCCGCTCGACGACGTCGACTCCAACGATGTCGACCTGGCGGGCAGGTTCGCCGAATTTGTCGACCGGCTCGCCGTCTGCCTGCGCGATCTGCGCGGACCGCGGCCCGCCGCGGAATGGACGGCGGTGCTGCTGCGCGCGGTCGACCTGCTCACCGACGTGCCGGACGCGCACTCCTGGATCCGGACCGAGGCGCGCCGCGAGATCGTCGCCGCCACCGAGCACGCCGGTGCCACACCGCTGCGGCTGGCCGATGTCGCGGTGCTGCTGACCGGGCGCCTGGCGGGCGGGCCTGGGCGGGCCAACTTCCGCACCGGCGAACTCACCGTGTGCACGCTGGTCCCGATGCGGTCGGTGCCGCACAAGGTCGTGCTCCTGCTCGGCCTCGACGACGACGTCTTCCCCCGCCCCGGCACCGTCGACGGCGACGACCTGCTGGCCCGCGACCCGCTGGTCGGGGAGCGCGATGCCCGCAGCGAGGATCGTCAGCTGCTGCTCGACGCGATCATGGCGGCGGGGGAGAAGCTGCTGATCCTGCACACCGGCGCCGACCCGGTGACCGGCGCCGCGCGCCCACCCGCGGTGCCGGTGGCCGAGCTGCTCGACATCCTCACCGCCCATGTGGGCCGGGCGGCGATGGACGCGGTCCATGTCCGGCACCCCTTGCAGTCTTTCGACCGTCGCAATTTCGCCCCCGACCGTCCGCGCAGTTTCGACACCGTCGCCCTGGCCGGTGCCCGGGCCGCCGCGCGCCCGTCGCAGCCGCGTCCGCCGCTGCTGGCCGCGCCGCTGCCGCCCGCCCCGCTCGCGGATGTCGCACTGGCGGAACTGATCTCGTTCGCCGAACATCCGGTGCGCGCGTTCCTGTGGCAGCGGCTCGGACTGCGGGTGCCCGAGGAGGCCGAGGACATCGCCGAACAGCTGCCGATCGAACTCGACGGCCTGGCGAAATGGGATCTGGGCGAACGGATGCTGACCGCACGGCTGACCGGCGCCGACCCCGCCGGTCTGCGCGCCGCGGAATGGCGGCGAGGCACGTTGCCGCCGTTCGGTTTCGGCGCCGCGGTGCTCGACGAGGTGGAAGGCACCGTCGACACCCTCGTGCGCACCGCACTGCCCGACTACGAAGCGTCCCCGCGTGCAGTCGACATCGCGATCGATCTCGGCAACGGCCGCACCCTGGCAGGCACCGTCCCCGAGGTCCGTGGCGAGACCCTGGTGCGCACCACCTACTCCCGGCTGGCACCCAAACACCGTCTGGCGGCGTGGGTGTCGCTGCTCGCGCTCGCCGCGACCGAGGACAGGTCGTGGCGGGCGATCAGTACCGGACGCGGCCAGTTCCGCAGCAGGCCGGTCGCCCGATCGGTGATCGCGGCGCCCGAGGCTCCCGCCGCGCTGGCCGTGCTGCGCGACCTGGTCCGCCTGCGCGACGAGGGGCTGTGTGAACCACTGCCGGTCGCGCCCGCGGCCACCGCGGCGTACGCCGAGCGCCGTTTCCGCGGTGACAGCGTCGCCGATGCCCTGCTCGCCGCCGAACACGCCTTCGACGGCGGACCCAACGGCCCGGACAAATTCGGCGACCACACCGACCGCTACCTGCGCTACGTGTGGGGTCGTGCACCCCGATTCGCCCAGCTCGCCGCCGAATCCGCGCGGGCGGGCGAGGCGGAGAGCACCCGCTTCGGCGCGGTCGCGCGCCGCTGGTGGGCGCCGCTGCTCGCCGCCGAGAGTCAGGGGCAGCCATGACCGGGACGATGTCGGCGCCCGCCGCTTTCGACGCCGCGGGCGCGCTGCCCGAGGGAACCACCGTGCTCGAGGCCAGCGCGGGCACGGGCAAGACGCACGCCATCGTCGGACTCGCCGTCCGCTATGTCGCCGAGGCGGGGATCGGCATCACCGAACTGCTGCTGGTGACCTTCAGCCGCGCCGCCACCCAGGAACTGCGCGAACGGACCAGGGACCGCTTCGTCACCGTCGCCGCCGCCCTGGCCGACCAGGACATCGCGCGCGCCCATCCGGACGAGCTGGTGCGCGCACTGGCCGACACCGACCCCGCGACGCTGCGGCTGCGTAGGCACCGATTGCTCACCGCCCTCGCCGATTTCGACGCGGGCACCATCGCCACCACGCACTCGTTCTGCCAGCGCATGCTCGACGAACTCGGCCTGGCGGGCGAGCACGACCCCGGCGCCCGGCTGGTGGAATCTGTCGACGACCTCGTCGCCACCGTCGCCGACGACCTCTACCTGGCGCGCTACGCCCGCGACCGGGCGCCGTTCACCCTCCGCGAGGCGCACACCCTCGCCCTGGCCGCGGTGGGCGACCGGCACGCCGACCTCGCGCCACGGTCCGACGGCGCGGCCGGTGAGCGGGTCGCCTTCGCGACGGCGGTCCGCGCGGAGACCGAACGCCGCAAACGCCGTGCGGGACTGCGCGATTTCGACGATCTGCTGGTCCTGCTGCACGAGGTTCTCGCCGACCCCGAGCACGGCCGGCGGGCCTGCGCGCGGATCCGGCAGCGGTACCGGGTGGCGCTGGTCGACGAGTTCCAGGACACCGACCCGCTGCAATGGGACATCCTGCGCCTGGCCTTCCACGGACACGCCACCCTCGTCCTGGTCGGTGACCCGAAACAGGCCATCTACGCCTTCCGCGGTGCGGAGGTGCTCAGTTACCTCGACGCCGTCGCCCTCGCCGAACAGCGCAGCGAACTCACCCGCAACTGGCGCAGCGACGCGGGTCTGCTGCGCGCCGTCGACCATCTGTGCGGCGGTGCGGAATTGGGCCACCCCGAGATCAGCGTCTACCCCGTCACGCCGACCCGGCCCGCGACCCGGCTGCACGGTCACCCCGAGGTGATCACGCCGTTGCGGCTGCGAGTGCTGCCGCGCACAGGGGCAGGGCCACGCAACCGGTCGGGGTTCCCCTCGGTCGGCAGGCAGCGGGCGAAGGTGGCCGACGACCTGGCCGCCGACATCGTGACCCTGCTCGAATCCGGGGCGATGATCGAGGCCAAACCCGAACGCGGCGCGGATCATTCGCTGACCGAGGTCGGTGACGGGCGGGTGCGCAGGCCGATCGGGCCCGGCGATATCGCGGTCCTCGTGCGTACCCGCACCCAGATCGAGGTGGTGCGGGCCGCACTGGACCGAGTCGGCGTCGCGTCCGTCCTGGCCGGCGGCACCAGCGTTTTCGCGACCGTGGCCGCCACCGATTGGCTGTGGGTGCTGCGGGCGCTGGAGCAGCCGCATCGCGGCGACCGGGTACGGCTGGCCGCGTGCACGCCGATCCTGGGCGTGACCGTCACCGAGATCGATGCCGGCGGAGCCGATCTCGTCGGCCGGGTCTCCACCCAGTTGCGGGAGGCGGCCCGGCTGTTCGGCCGCGCGGGCTTCGCCGCGGTCTTCGATAAGCTGGCCACCGAAACCGATCTCGCGCCGCGCCTGCTCGCGGTGGACAACGGCGAACGCGAACTGACCGACCTGCGCCATATCGCTCAGCTGCTCGACGAGGTCGCCCTCGCCGACGGGCTCGGCCTGACCGCGCTGACCCGCTGGCTGGCCGATCGGGTGCGCGACCCGGAGGCGGGCAGTATCAGCGGCCGCAGCAGGCGCCTCGATCGGGACGCGGCGGCCGTGCAGATCGCGACCGTGCACGCCAGCAAGGGCCTCGAATTCCCCATCGTCTACCTGCCTTTCGCCTGGGACAGCGCCAAGAACCCCTATCCGGCGACGCTGCTGTTCCACGACGACAACGGCACCCGCGTCCTCGATATCGGCGGCAAGGAGGCGCCCGGCTACAGCGAACGCCAGATGCGCTGTGAGGCCGAGGAATCGGGGGAGGAGCTGCGACTGCTGTATGTCGCGCTGACCCGCGCCATGTGCCAGGTCGTCGCCTGGTGGGCACCCGCGGTCACCACCGGCGCCGCGCCTCTGCACCGGATGATCCTCGGTAGACGGCCCGGGTCGGCCCAGGTGCCGCGGCGGGCGGAGATCCCCACGGATACCGCCGCGGTGCAACGGATCTCCGAGTGGGCCGCACCCGCGTCCGAGGTGATCTCGGTGACCGCGGTCGACCGTCCCGAGGATGTCGTGCCACGGCGGGTCCGCACCGAACTGCCGACCGGTGAGCTGGCCGCGGCCGGTTTCACGCGAGTACTCGACCAGCAGTGGCGACGGACCTCGTACTCCGCGCTCACGGCGGGCGCCCACGATATCGCCGGGGTCACCGAGGAAGAGCCGGAGGACGGCCCTGGTCCCGACGACGAACCGGCCGAAGCTCCCGTCGACGCCCTCACCGGCGGCACGGGCGCGCCCTCCCTGATGAATGCCCTGCCCTACGGTGCCGAGTTCGGCACGCTCGTGCACGGCGTCCTCGAAATGGTCGACACCTCGGCGCCCGACCTCGCCGCCGAGGTCCACACCCGCTGCGTGGCAGCGGTCGAGCACACCATGGCCGAACTCGACGTCGACCTGCTGTCCACCGCGCTCCTCGAAGTCCTGCGCACGCCCGCCGATTTCGGCTCGCTCGCCGCGATCGCGACCCGTGATCGACTGTGCGAGATGGAATTCGAACTCCCGCTCGGTGGCGGTGACACCCCCGGCGCCCGGTCGGCGGGCATGCACGCGATCGCCGACCTGCTCCGCACCCATCTGCTCGCCGACGACGTGCTGTCCGGCTACGCCGACCACCTGGCGGCGCTCCCGGACACCGTCCTGCGCGGCTACCTCACCGGCAGCATCGACGCCGTGCTGCGGGTACCCGACGCCGCGGGTGAGCACCGCTACCTCATCGTCGACTACAAGACGAACCGGCTCGGCACCGGTGATCTCACCGTCGAGCACTACCGGCGCGAGCACATGGTGACGGAGATGATCCGCTCCCACTATCCGCTCCAGGCACTCCTGTATGCGGTTGCGCTGCACCGCTACCTGCGGTGGCGGCTGCCCGGCTACGACCCGGCCCGCCACCTCGGCGGCGCCCGCTACCTGTTCGTGCGCGGCATGATCGGCGCGGCCACCCCGCCCGGCCGCGGAATCTTCGACTGGCATCCTCCCGCCGAACTCGTTGTCGCACTGTCGGATCTGCTCGCAGAAGGGGCGCGATGACGTCTATCCAGGTGGCGCAGAGGGGAACTGGGCTCCTGCGTGTCTTCAACGAAGCCGGTGTGCTCTCCGCCGCCGATGTGCACGTCGCGGTGCGGCTGGGGCGGATGGGTCGTGAGGCCGACGAGCATGTGCTGTTCGCGGCCGCGCTGGCGGTTCGCGCGGTGCGGTCGGGGTCGGTGTGCCTGGAGCTGGCGCGGATGCGGGAGATCGGCATAGATGCCGACGAAACCCGCGACACCGCAACGGGAATCGACCCGGCGACACTACCGTGGCCGGACACCGATCGGGTGCTTGCCGCATTGCGGCGCAGTCCGCTGATCTGCGGTGGGCAAGCCGGGCCGTTGCGGCCGTTGCGGATTGTCGAAGCCGACGCCGAGGGTGGCGCGCTGCTCTACCTCGCCCGGTACTACCAGCAGGAGCAGACCCTGCGGCGGGTGCTCACCGAGCGCAGTGCCGATCACCCGTCGATCGACACCGAACTGGTGCGCGCGGAACTCGATCGGCTCTTCGCCGACCCCCTCGCTGCGGGCCCGGACCGACAGCGGTTGGCCGCCGCGCTCGCCGCTACCCACTGGACCACCGTCGTCGCGGGTGGCCCCGGCACCGGCAAGACCCACACGATCGCCCGGATCCTCGCCCTGCTCACCGCACACCGCCGCGCCAGCCCGAAACTGCCCGCCCTGCGCATCGCGCTGGCCGCGCCGACCGGCAAGGCCGCCGCGCGACTCCAGGAAGCGGTGCGTGAGCAGGCCGCCGAGCTGGGTCTGCCCGAGCTGACCGCCGCGACCCTGCACCGTCTGCTCGGCTGGCAGCGCGGACGCACCACGCGGTTCCGGCACCACGAACACAACCGGCTGCCCTACGACGTCGTGGTGGTCGACGAGACGTCCATGGTGTCGCTGACGATGATGAGCCACCTGTTCTCCGCATTGCGGCCCGACACCCGGCTCGTCCTGGTGGGTGACCCGGACCAGCTCGCCTCCGTCGACGCGGGTGCGGTGCTGGCGGATCTGGTCGCCGGGCCGATCGGCGGCGCACCGAACCCGGCGCTGCGGGAGTTGCTGCAGTCCGATTCGACGTTCGGCGCGGAGCTTACAGAAGACGGCGCGGCTGAGTCGCCGCTCTGGACGGGCGCATCGGCGAATCTATCCGGGCCGCAAGCGGATACGGAATCGCTCACCGCGCTGGAGCAGCGCCGCCTGCGCGGTGGCATCGTGCGGCTGACGCGGGGCAGGCGCTTCGGCGGCCGGATCGCGGACCTGGCCGTCGCCGTGCGCGCGGGTGACGCGGATGCCGCGCTGGCGATCCTGCGGGCGGGCGGTGACGATGTCTCGCTGTGCGCGCCCGACGACACCGCCGCGGTGCGCGCGGACGTGACCACCGCGGCCCTCGCCGTCACCGAGGCCGCCAACGCCGGCGACGCGGTCGGCGCCCTCGCCGCGCTGGAATCGCATCGACTGCTGTGCGCCCACCGGCAGGGCCCGTTCGGTGTGGAGCGCTGGGACCGGATGGCCGCGGACTGGGCCGCGGCGGGCGGCGCGGGACCTGAAGGGCCACAATCGGTCTGGTACCCGGGCCAGCCGCTGCTGGTCACCGCCAACGATCACGAGGCCCGCATCTACAACGGCGACACCGGGGTGATCGTGCGCCGCCCCGACGGTTCCCTGCGCGCGGCCCTGCAACGCGGCAGCGAACCGTACCTGGTGCACCCGACCCAGTTCCCCGCGGTGGTCACCGTGTTCGCGATGACCATCCACCGCAGCCAGGGCAGCCAGTACGACACTGTCTCGGTGGTTCTGCCCGAACCCGAATCCACGCTGCTGACCAGGGAATTGCTCTACACCGCGATCACCCGTGCCCGGGTCCACGTGCGCATCATCGGCACCGAGGAGTCGATCCGCGCCGCCATCGGACGGCGGGTGCTCCGGGCCAGCGGATTGTCCCGGAGCACCCCGCCGTCGTAGCGGTCAGCGGGCGGAACTGCGCGAGAAGTTCCAGGACCACCAGTGGTCGTCGTCGAGGTCGGCGCGGATGGGGTCCTCGATCTCGGTGCGGAGCTCGGGCGGCAGCTGCGTCAGCGCGGGAATGATGTCGGGGGAGAGGTCGCTCAGATACGCGGTGTCGAGGCGTTTGCCGTGCTCCCACCGATCGATATTCCGTTCGGCGACAAGATGTTCCGGGTTGAGGATCGCCAGCGCGATGAGCGTGCCGAGCGCGGTGCCCACCGCGGCGCGTGGCACCCAGCTCCACCGCAACCGGGCGATCGCGACCAGGACGAGCACGTACACCACGCCCACCCACAGCTCACACACCTCCACCAGCAGCCGCAGCACCGTGAACCCGTAGGCCTGCTGATAGGTCCACATCCGCGCGAGTGCCGACCCGACGATCACGAGCGCCAGCACGCTCACCGCGCTCAGCAGAATCCGCAGCCAGCGCCGGTCGGCCGCCGTCTCGTGCGAGGACCAGCGCAGCACCGCCAGGATCACCGCCAGCGTCAGGATGCTCACCGCCGACAACTGCCAGAACCCACTGCGCGCGTACTCGGCGTAGGTCAGGCCGGCGGTCCGCTGTACGTAGTCGTCACCACCGAACAGCGCGACGAACTGGGCACCGACGAACACCCCGAACAGCACGGTCAACGCACCGACCGGCAACACCCACTCACTCCGCGACCACAACCGCGCGGGCCGCGGTGACGCCGCCGCCGCGGCAGGCGGACCGGCGAGCAGATACAGCGCACCGAGCGCACCCACCGCGACCACGCCGAACAACAGAATCCACTGCCAGGCGGTCGCCGCGTCCACGGTGGGCACCAACCCGCTCAGCAAGTCGGCGAACGTCGCGTCCGCCCCACCCAGCAACGGCACGAACACCACCAGCAACGCCACCGTCGCCGCGACCGACACCCCGTACCGCCGCACACTCGACAGCTCCGCGGGCCGCGCCTCCCGCAACCCCGAAAACGCCCACGGCACAGCACCGAACGAGGCGAACGGCACCGCGGCCATGTCGTGCACGATGCCCCGCGACGTCCGCCGTCCCAGCACCGCCAGCGAACCCGCGACACACGCCGCCAGCACACACAGCGCGAACAACCACCCGGCGGCGCGGACGGTGCCGACTCCGAGCAGTACGAGCGCGGCGATGGTCCACCACAGGCGATCGCGAGCGGTGACGGGCTCGGCGCTCGGCGCATTGCCACGGCTGGTGTCGTCGTCAGCGGGTGAAGAGCTGCCCGGCGCCGCGGCAGTCGAATCCTTGTCGCCCCCTGTGGGCTGATCGGTGCCGGCCGCAGGCAGTTGCGCTGACGCGTGGCCTTCGCCGGTGCTCGGGACAGAGTCCGCGTCGACATCGGCTGACCGCCCGGGGTAGCCGAGGGCGAGGCTGTCGCCGGCCAGGTGGAGGTCGCCCGGGACGCCGGGCGGGGTGGGGCGCAGGGCCGCGTCCAGGACGTGGGCGCGGGTGCCGGTGACGGGGGTGCCGAGGACGGGGTGGGGGGTGTCGGCGAGGTCGGCGGTGAGGGTGTCGACGGTGGCC
>NZ_JBHXAY010000142.1:0-15473 GCF_042728775.1 Nocardia sp. NPDC060259 | reverse complement strand
TCAGAAAACCTCCGTACGGCGCGCCATGGTCAGCGACCATGGTTCGACGTTGGTTCGGGAGGTCACCATGGATTGGTTGTTCACTCACAAGTGTCTGCGGCGTGGCGCGGCCGCTCTCGTGCTGCCCGCCGCCCTGATCGGCGCGATAGCCACCGCGGCGCCCGCACTGGCCGCACCCTCACCCGACCCGCTCGCCGGCATCGCCGAGGGCATCGCGGGTGCGGCCGATTCCGTTGGGGGCCTTGCCGGTATCGAGCTGCCCGACACCTACGGCCCCGAGACCGCGATCGTGGTGCTCGGCTACGGGCTGCTGCCGGACGGCACCATGCGCGCCGAGCTGAGCAACCGGCTGCACGCCGCGTTGGTCCAGGCGTTCATGTCACCCGCCTCCCCGGTGATCGTCACCGGCGGTAACCCGCGCAACGGTGTCACCGAGGCGCAGGTGATGGCGGACTGGCTCACTATCCGCGGGGTGGCCACGCATCGGATCTATGCCGAGACCCAGGCCGGTTCGACTGTGCAGAACGCGGAGTTCTCCGCGAAGTTGATGGAGGCGCTGGGCGTGCACAAGGCCGTGCTCATCACCTCCGCCGATCACATGCGCCGGGCGCTGGACAACTTCCTGGCCGCGGGCATCCCGGTGGTCGCGACGATGACGCCCGATGTGGCGCCGCTGTGGGCGCAGCCGTTCGGCGCGGGAAGTTAGCGCTCGGGTGCGCCGAAGTCGGTGTCGCGCACTACGATGCGTCTGGCGTCGTCGCGGGGTGCGGTGGTGCCGCGACTGGACAGGGGTATGCGATGGACAGGCCTGCGTGGGCACCAGAGGGCGTCGATATGCAGCATCCGAGCCCGGCTCGGATGTATGACGCCTTGCTCGGCGGCTCGCACAATTTCGCTGTCGACCGGATGGCGGCGGAGATGGGGACCAAGCTCGTCCCCGATCTGCCGCGTCTGGCACTGAGCAACCGTGCCTTTCTGCGCCGGGCGGTGCGCTTCATGCTCGACGCCGGGATCCGGCAGTTCCTCGACATCGGTTCCGGCATCCCCACCGCGGGCAATGTGCACGAGATCGTGCACGAGATCGATCCCGAGGCGCGGGTGCTCTATGTCGACATCGACCCGGTCGCGGTCGCCCACTCCCGGACCATCCTGCGGGGCAGGGAGCGGGCGGGCGCGATCGAGGCCGATCTGCGCAAGTCCGACGAGCTGATCGCCGCGGTGCGCGAGACCGGTCTCATCGACTTCGACGAGCCGGTCGGGCTGCTGCTGATCGCGGTGCTGCACCTGGTACAGGACGAAGACGATCCGGCGGGCAAGGTCGCCGCGCTGCGCGAGGTGGTCGCGCCGGGCAGTTTCATAGCCATTTCACATCTCACCTCCGCGATGCGGCCGGAGGATGCCGGTAAGCTGGGTGAGCACTCCGCCAACGAGACCAAGGTCGGCATCCGATTCCGGTCCGAGGACGCGATCGTGTCGATGTTTCAGGG
The DNA here is from genome assembly GCF_042728775.1 of Nocardia sp. NPDC060259. Lineage (NCBI taxonomy): Bacteria > Bacillati > Actinomycetota > Actinomycetes > Mycobacteriales > Nocardiaceae > Nocardia > Nocardia sp. NPDC060259. The sequence goes on along the minus strand of NZ_JBHXAY010000142.1, from coordinate 13,986 downwards.
TTGGGGCATGGTGTCGCCCGGAGTCGTCGCACTGCCGGCGTGGCGGCCGGAATCGGAGCGGGACCAGCACGAGAAGCCGGGCCGATCGCTCGGCCTCGGCGGGGTTGCGCGCAAAGAGTGAGCCGCCGGTTCGGTGGTGCTATGAGATGACAGGGTGGACGAGTAGTGGGGTCGTGGGAGCTGGCGCAGCGGTGGGCCGATGCCCTCGACGGCGTCGTCGCTCCCACGCTCAACCGCTCCCAGATCGAGGAGATGCTCGCCGCCCTGTGCACCGGTCTGATCGACGCGGCGCGCGGTGGCGAGGATTCCGATGTCGCCCGTCGTGCCGCCAGGATGCTGGTCGCGGCCAACTATCGTGATCCAGCGGCGGTGAGCCGATCGGTGCGGGTGATTTGCGAGGACCTGGTCACCATCGCCGCCGATGGGCCAGACGATCCGATGCTGCCCGAGGTCATGGACCGCGTGATCGGCCTGGCCGCCGACTTTTCCGCCGGTTTCACCGGGGCACTGCGGTCGGCGGCCTTGGCCGAGCAGGAGGCGACCTTGGCCGCGGTGCTCGCGGCCGCACAGGAAGCCGAGAGCCGCCGGGCGCTGTCGGAAGCCCGCTTCGAGGCGGTGTTCGACGGCGCCCTGGTCGGCATCGGCACCGTCGATATGTCCGGCCGGGTGGTGAACTGCAATGCCACGATGGCCGAGATGCTCGGGCACACCCCGGAGACGATGCCGGGCCGCACCGTCGCCGACATCCTCGGCCCGCAGAATCTCAACCACGCGTTCGGCGAACTGCAGCGTATGGTCACCGGCGAATCGGAGAGCTTTCGCACCGAGACCGAGCATCTGCACGACGACGGCGAGGTCACCGTCATCGACCTGTCGATGTCGGCGGTGCGCGACGCCGACGGCAATATCCAATTCTTGATCGGCGTCGCGGTCGACGTCACCGAACGCAAACAGCTCGCCGACCGGCTGTGGCACGACGCGAACCATGACGCGCTCACCGGCCTGCCCAACCGGCCGCACCTGTTCAGCAGGCTTGCCGACGCCGAACCGCCGATCGGGGTCTGCTACCTGGATCTGGACGGCTTCAAGGAGATCAACGACCTGTGGGGGCACACGGTCGGTGACCGGGTGCTGCGGGTCATCGCCGATCGGATGCGCGACGGTGTCCGCCCGCTGGACGCGATGGCCGCCAGGATCGGCGGTGACGAGTTCCTGGTGCTGGTGGAGGACTGCTCGGGGGAAGCGCAACTGGCGGATCTGGCCGACGATCTGGTCTCGGCGCTGACCGCACCGCTCGAGGTGGACGGGCACATGCTCGCGGTGGGTGTGAGCATCGGCGCCGCCTACTTCGACGAACTACCCGGCACGGTAGACGAATTGGTGCACGAGGCCGATTCGGCGATGTACCGCAACAAGCACGACACGCGCCGCTATCCGGCCCGGTAGCGGCCGGGCCGGATCGGTGCCGCCGCGCTAGACGAGCTGGCGGCCGCGGTTCGCCGCGCGCGCGAGCGAGCGGTCGCGCTGCTCCTCGAAGCGCGCCACGTCGACGCGGAGCCGGTCGAGGAAGGCCGCGAGGTCCTCGCGCGCCCGCTCGCCCCGTGCGCCGAAGTCGGTGCGCTCGAAGATGTTCCATTTGCGCAGCACCGGCAGCAGGACCTCGTCCAGGTGCTGGCGCAGGTCGTAGATGCCGTGCTTGGCCATCAGCACGCCGTTGCGCCGCCAGCCCGGCATGCCCGCTCCGGGCATCTGGAAGCCCTGCACGATCGTGTTGATCGCCTCCATGGCCTGGTCGGGCGCCAGATCCAGCGCGGCGGTGCAGAGGTTGCGATAGAAGATCATGTGCAGGTTCTCGTCGGCGGCGATGCGGGCGAGCATGCGATCGGCGATCGGGTCGTCGCAGACGCGACCGGTATTGCGGTGGCTGACCCGGGTGGCCAGTTCCTGGAAGGTCACGTAGGCGACGGAGTACAGCATGCCTGCCACGGCATTGGCCCTGATGTCGACGCCGCCCGCCTTTTCGTCGACGACGGCCATCACCGAATAGCCGTTCGTCATGTGGATCATCCGCGCCTGCTCGAGTGCCACCGGGTCGACGCCGCGGGTGACAACGAGGTAGTCACGCATCACGATGCCGTGGCGGTTCTCCTCGGCGGTCCAGCGGCCGACCCAGGTGCCCCACGCGCCGTCCTTGGAGAAGTTCTCGGCGAGCTCCCGGTGGTAGGACGGCAGATTGTCCTCGGTGAGCAGATTGGTGATCATGGCCGCCTTGGCGACATCGTTGAGCGTGGATTGCTCTGGGTCCCAATCGATTCCGCCCATCGCGGCGAAATTGCGGCCTTGGTCCCACGGCACGTAGTCGTGCGGATGCCAGTCCTTGGCCATCGACAGATGGCGGTCGACATTGCTCGCGGCGACCGGTTCGAGTTCGATGAGCAGTTCCAATTGGGTGAGGTTCCTGGCCAAGCTCGTGCCCTTTCCGTGAAGTGAAAAGCAAGAGTTGCGCTGGTCCGGTATTGTTGCCCGTCGTCGCCGAGGATAGACCCGGCGCAACGCGCCTCCGAACGACACGGTGCGGAGGGCACTGTTTCTGAATTTGGGCGCGTCGCGCCGACTGCATATACGCTCCACCAGTTCAGCTCCATCAGCGGTTCCCGATCCAGTCGTGGCATAGCTAGAGAGAGTGAGCGAAAATATGACGGACATCGTGGTCACGAGCCTGGCGGCGACCACCTCGATCGCCGGCGACGTCGACTCGACCTGGAAGGGTCTGCTCAACGGCGAAAGCGGCATCGACGTCCTGGAGGACTCCTTCATCGACGACTTCGACCTGCCGGTGCGGATCGGCGGTCACCTGAAGATCGCCCCCGCCGCCTCGCTGACCCGCGAGGAGGCGCGCAGGCTGTCCTATGTCGAGCAGATGGCCGTGGTCCTCGGTCGCGAAGTGTGGCGCAACGCGGGCAATCCCGAGGTGGACCGCGACCGGCTCGGTGTCTCGATCGGCACCGGACTCGGCGGCGCGGAATCCCTGATCTACGCGCGCGACAGGCTCGGCAACGGCGGATACCGCAAGGTCTCGCCGCTGACCGTGCAGACGATCATGCCCAACGGTCCCGCCGCCTGCGTCGGCCTCGAATTGGGTGCGCGCGCCGGTGTTTCCACACCGGTCTCGGCCTGCTCGTCGGGGTCGGAGGCGATCGCCAACGCGTGGCGGATGATCATGATGGGCGATGCCGACATGGTGGTGACCGGCGGTGTCGAGGGGTCTATCCAGGCGGTGCCGATCGCGGCGTTCACCCAGATGCGCGCCATGAGCACCCGCAACGATGACCCCAAGGCGGCCTCGCGTCCGTTCGACGCCGATCGCGACGGCTTCGTCTTCGGCGAGGCGGGCGCGATGATGGTGATCGAGACCGAGGAGCACGCCAAGGCCCGCGGCGCGACGATCCACGCGCGGCTGCTCGGGGCGGGCGTCACCTCCGACGGATTCCACCTCGTGGCACCGGATCCCGAGGGCACCGGCGCGGCGCGGGCGATGACACGGGCGATGCAGACCGGCGGGATCAGCCGCACCGATGTCACCCACATCAACGCCCACGCGACCGCGACGCCCATCGGTGACACCGCCGAGGCCAACGCGATCGGCAAGGCGATCGGCTCGCACGCGTCGGTGTACGCGCCCAAGTCGGCGCTCGGGCATTCGATCGGCGCGGTCGGCGCGCTCGAGGCGGTGCTGACCGTACTGAGCGTGCGCGACAGCATCATTCCGCCCACCCTCAACCTGGACAACCAGGACCCCGAGATCGATCTGGACGTGGTCTGCGGTGAGGCTCGGCGCGGGCCGATCGACTACGCGGTGAACAACTCCTTCGGATTCGGCGGGCACAACGTCGCCGTCGCCTTCGGGCGGTATTGACTCTTCGCCACGGCGGCGCCTCCTACAGATGCATTGTGCGTTGAAAAGGATAGGGAATGATCGGCGAGACTTTCGACGACTATGTGGACGAACTGGGCAATATCCGGATTCCGGGTAACCAGACCTTGATCGACTTCGTCGACAAACACAGCGAGGCCAACGGGGACGATCTGGCCTATCGCTTCATCGACTATTCACGGGAACGTGAGGGCGAATACCAGGAGCTGACCTGGCGCGAATTCGGGGTCAGGCTGCGCGCGGTGGCCGCGCGGCTGCAACAGGTGACCTCGCCCGGCGACCGGGTCGCGGTGCTCGCACCGCAGGGCCTGGACTACGTCGTCGCGCTGTTCGCGGCGGTGTACGCGGGGAATGTGGCCGTGCCGCTGTTCGATCCGGAGGAGCAGGGCCACAGCGACCGGCTGCACGCCGTACTCGGCGACTGCGAGCCGGTCGCTGTGCTCACCGTCGGCACCGCGGCGGCGGGGGTGCGGAAGTTCTTCCGGGAGCAGCCCGCCGCGCAACGGCCGAGGATCATCGCGGTCGAGGCGATCCCGGACACCGTCGGGGCGACCTGGCGCAGGCCCGAGATCGATATCGACAGCGTCGCCTACCTGCAGTACACCTCGGGGTCCACCCGGGTGCCCGCCGGCGTCGAGATCACCCATCGCTCGGTCGGCACCAATCTGCTGCAGATGATCGACGCGATCGGCATCACCGAGAACGCGCGCGGGGTCACCTGGCTGCCGCTGTTCCACGACATGGGGCTGCTGTCGGTGATCCTGCCGACCATCGGCGGCAAGTTCATCACCATCATGTCGCCGAGCGCGTTCGTGCGCAGGCCGTCGCGCTGGATCAAGGAACTGGCGGCCCAGGCCGACGGTGCCGAGATCTATTCGGCGGCACCGAATTTCGCCTTCGAGCACGCGGCGGTGCGCGGACTGCCCAAGGGTGGCGAATCGCTGGACCTGTCGAACGTGATCGGCCTGATCAACGGCAGCGAGCCGGTGTCGGTGGCCTCCATGCGCAAGTTCAACGAGGCCTTCGCGCCGTACGGGTTGTCCAAGAACGCGATCAAGCCCTGCTACGGGATGGCCGAGGCGACGCTGTTCGTATCGGCGACCAGACGCGACGACGAGGCCAGGGTGGTCTACGTCGATCGCGGGCAGCTGAACGAGGGCCGGATGGTGGCGGTCGACGAGCACTCCGCGGACGCGGTCGCGCAGGTGTCGTGCGGGTACGTCGCGCGCTCGCAGTGGGCGGTGATCGTCGACCCGGCGACCGGGATCGAGCGCAGGGACGGCGAGGTCGGCGAGATCTGGCTGCACGGCGACAACATGGGTATCGGGTACTGGGGCAGGCAGGGGGAGACCGCGGAGACCTTCCACAACCGGGTGACCCGCAATCCCGCGGGCAGCAGGGCCGAGGGCGCACCGGACGACGCGCGGTGGATGCGCACCGGCGACTTCGGCGCCTACCACGACGGCGAGCTGTTCATCACCGGCCGGGTGAAGGACCTGGTGATCGTCGACGGCCGCAACCACTACCCGCAGGACCTCGAGTACTCCGCCCAGGAGGCGAGCACGGCGCTGCGGCCCGGGTTCGTCGCGGCCTTCTCGGTACCGGCCGGGCAGCTGCCCGCGCCGGTGCTCGAGGCGGGCGGCCCGACCGACGAGGCGGCCGAGCAGCTGGTGATCGTCGCCGAACGCGGTACGGGCGCGGCGAAACTCGACCCGGGGCCGATCGTGGACACGGTGCGCGCGGCGATCGCGCGCAGGCATGGTGTCACCGTGCGTGACCTGCTGCTGGTGCCCGCGGGGTCGATCCCGCGTACATCGAGCGGCAAGATCGCCCGGCGGGCCTGCAAGGCGGCGTATCTGGACGGCACGCTGCGCGGCGGGCATCGGCAGGACGCCTATCCGGACGCGCCCGAGGAGTGAGAGACAGTTCGGCCACCGGGTTTCGGTGGCCGAACTGCGTTGTGGCCGTGATCAGTTGACGCAGGGAATGGTGCCGCCGATGGTCGTGGTCACCGCTTTTCCGGTATCGGGCAGCGGCGGGGCCGAGGTTGTCGGCGGGCCGAGCGCGGCGGGTACATCGACGACACCGGTCGGCATCGGCGCCGTGGTGGTGATCGGCGCTTCCAGCCCGAACGCCGCCCGCACCTCCCGTTTGATCGCGCCCGCGTCGACGATATTGACGTCCTGGCCGTCGATCACGTCGTAGCGCACCACCGGCAGCGTGTGGAACTCCACCGGCAGCGTGCCCGCCGCGCCGAGCTCGCGGGCGAAGTCGAACAGATTCCAGCCGTCGGAGAGCACGATGTCCTTGTGCGCCACGTCCATCAGCGCCGAGAGCCTGCTCAGATTGGTGAGCGTGCCGGAATCCCTGAGCGACTTGGCCACCGAGGTGAGGAACGCCTGCTGGCGGTGCGTGCGATCGAGGTCGCCGTTGTGCAGGCCGTGGCGTTGCCGCACGAAGGCCAGGGCTTCGGAACCGTCGAGGTGCTGGCGGCCCGCAGGGAACACCGCACCGGAGAACTCGCTGTCGTCGACCGCGTTGTTCAGGCAGACATCGACGCCGCCGATCGCGGTCGCCAGGTCGTAGAACCCGGCCAGCGAGATCTCGGCGAACCGGTCGATCGGTACCCCGACCAGAGTGCGCACGGTGGACACGATCGACGCGCGGCCCGCCTCGCGGCCACGGCGCTCCAGCACCACTGGGTCCGTTTCGCCCTGCTCGATCAGCTTCGCCTGCACCGCGGCCTTCTTCAGGCCGTACGCCTCCTTGATCTTGATCTGCCGATAACCCGGGATGCCCGTCACCGGCACGTAGTTGTCGCGTGGGATGGAGAACGCGACGATCTTGCTCAGGTCGGCCGGGATGTGCAGCAGGATCAGCGAATTCGCGTTGTAGCCGCCCTCGGTGCCGTCGCCGGCGTGCAGCTGGTCCAGGATCTGTTTCGGCAGGTCGTTGCCGTTGAGGTCCTTGCGGGTGTCCAGGCCGATCAGCAGGATGTTGACGGCGCCGCCGCGCGAGCGAGGGGCGTCGGTGCCGAGCGCGGTGGAATGGGTGAAACCGGAATCGAAGTCGTTCTTCGCCGACCAGGACAGGCCGGTGCCGGTGAAGACGGCCAGTGCGATCGTCGCGCCGATCATCCTGGCCAGGATCAGGCCGACGCGGCGCACGCGTCCGGGCCGGGGCGTGCGGCTGGTGGTGGGGACCTGGTTGCCGACGCGCCGCGGACCGGGCCTCGGCGTTTCCAGGCGTGGTAAGGGCGCCGTGTCGTCGTCTCTGTTCACCGCAGTGCGCTACCTGCCTGCCACTGTTCCCACGGCACGCTCCAATCTCCGTTCTGCCACACCTCGAGCGGTGCGCCGCCGGTGTTGCGGATCTCCACCACGTCGCCGGGCTGGGAGAAGTCGTAGAACCATCGGGCGTTCTCGCCGCTGAGGTTGAGGCAGCCGTGCGAGACGTTGGTGTTGCCCTGCGCCCAGCTGGTGTCGTCGAGTTGGTGCAGATAGATGCCGTCGGTGCTGATCCTGGTCGCCCAGCCGATGGTCTCCTTGTAGCCGAGCCGGGAATTCACCGGCAGACCGTAGGTGGAGGAATCCATGATCACCGGGTTGGCCTTGTCCATGACGGTGTAGACGCCCGGTTGGGTCCAGAAGGTGATCGTCTTGCCCGCGACGACTTCGCCGCCGCCCCTGCCCATCGAGGTGGGCATGGTGCGGATCAGGGTGCCGTTCTCGAACACCTGGACCTGCTTGTCGTTGTCGTCGACGATCGAGATGTGTGCCGGGCCGATCGTGAAGCTGGTCCCGGTGTCCTCCTGGCCGTACAAGCCGCCGCCCAGGTCCTTGCCGTAGATGTCGGCGGCGAGGGTGACCGAGGTGCCGGGCGGGTAATAGTTCTGCGGCCGCCAGTGGGCGTTGCGGTTGTCGAGCCAGTACCAGGAGCCGGTCGCCGGCGGGTCGGTGGTGACGCTGAGGTGCCGTTCGGCCGTCGCACGGTCGGGAACGTCCTGGTCGAAATGCGCGACGACGACGGTGCCGACGCCGTAGCTGTCCGACGGGGACAGCGCCTCGCCACCGGTGGTGCGGAAGTACACCTTCGTCTGATTGTTGGGCGCGAGTGTGGAGAACGAGGAGGTGATCGGTCCGATCGGGCCGGTGACGGTGAGCGCTTCGGCGACGACGGTGTAGGTGCGGCCGTAACCGAGCGGTTCGGCGGGCTTCCACGCCGTCTGGTCGGGGGTGAAGACGCCCTCGATCGTGCGGCCCTGCTCGTTGGTCATGGTGACCGAGGTGAGTTCGCCGTCGCTGGTGGTGACCCGGACCGGGCTGAGCGGGTCGACCTCGGTCGTGCCCGACGCCGGCTCGACCGAGATGACGGCGGCGGGCGGGTCGGCGGTGTCGGATCCAGGCTCGCGCGAACCGCCACAGGCCGCGACGATCAGCCCGAGGCCGGCTGCGAACCCGGCCAGGAAACGACGTCCTGCCATACGCCCTCCTGTCCTCGGTGCCGGTCAGTCCTGTAGGCCGACCTCGATGTCGAGCGAGAGGGCGATCTTGTCGCCGACCACGACGCCGCCGTTGGCCATCGGCATCTCGGTGGTGATCCCGAAATCACGGCGGTTGATGGTCGCGGTGGCGGTGAAGCCCGCGACCGGCGCGTCGCCCATGCCGGGGCCCGCGCCAAGGAATTCCACGTGCAGGGTGACCGGCTGGGTGGTACCGCGGATGGTGAAGTCACCGGTGACCTCGAACTCGTCGCCGAGGAGACGGAAGTCGGCGGCCTTGAAAGTGGCGACGGGATGGTTGGCCACGTCGAAGAAGTCGGCGGTGGCCAGGTGCTCGTCGCGCTGCGGATTGTCGGTGGTGACCGAATCGACCCGCATCTCGACCACGGCGTCGGCGGTGCCGTCGGGATGGACGGCCAGCGCGCCGGAGAAATTCGTGAAGCGTCCGCGCACCTTGCTCACCATCAGATGGCGCACGGAGAACTGCAGAGCCGAATGGCTACGGTCGATGACCCACGTTCCCGCGGACAGGCCTTGGGTAGGTGCCGACATGATCTCTCCTCACCGAGCGAACCGGCCGCGGTGGCCGACGTGATGTGAAGCGATGACGGCAACCAGCCTAACCCGGTATCCGCCCGGCGGTCAGTCCTCGCTGCTGGTGCGTTCGCCGAGGAATCGCAGCAGCGCCGGATCGGCGGAGGTGAACCGGTCGACCTCCTGACCACCGGTGCATTCGAACAGGCCGACGGTCACCGAGTCGGCGCGGTGGGCGAGCACCCGCCAGATCGCGCCGGAATCCTGCCAGCGGCGCAAGGTCTCGACCGGGTTCGCGGTCATGCTCGCACCTCGCCGTCGCTGGGCTCCGGCCGGACAACCGAGGCGGCGACCGGCTCGCGATAATTCGCGGCGACCAGCGCGAGGCAGGCCGCGGCGATCAGCGCGACGACCAGATACATGGCGGGATAGCCGAAGCCGAAGCTGCCGTGCAGGGCGGACAGCACGGCGGGCACACCGAAGCCGAGGTAGCTCACCGAGTAGAAGACGGCGTTGAGCCCGGCCAGATCACCGGGACCCGCGATCCGCTCGATCTGCTGCAACCCCGCGACCAGGCCGATGCCGTATCCGCTGCCGAGCACGACGGCGGTCAGCAGGGTCACCCAGATGCTCAGGGTGGCCGCCGTCCACGACGCCAGCACCATGCCCGCGGTCAGCAGCACCAGGGCCAGGACCGCGGCGCGGGCGGTGCCGGGCCGGTCGATCCGCCGGGCCACCGATTGGATGGTGAAACCGCAGCCGAGCGTCACCATGGTGACCAGCGCGGAGAAGGCGATCGGGGCGCCTTGCACGCGCGGCAGCATCAGCGTCGGCAGCACGGCGTAGGCGGTCGCGTTGGCGGTGAACAGCCACAGCGCGATCGGCACCGCGACCCGAAGGAAGCGGCGGTGCCCGGCGGCCGGGATCTTCAGATCGTCGCGTAGCCTGCCCGGATTCGGCTGTCGCGTCACCGTTTCCGGTGACTTGGCCAGCCAGACCGCGGTGGCGACGCACAGCGCCGCATTGACGAGATAGGCGGTGGAATCGGGCAGCGGCCCCCACTGCGCCAGCACACCGGCCACGCCGGCGCCGAGCGCGAACCCGGCGGTCAGGCTCATGGCCGAGCGGCGGGCACCGACACCGGCGGCGGCCGCGGCGTAGGGCGGCTGGGAGAGCTCCTTGAGCCAGCTGCCGCCGACCGCCATCGCCAGTCCGAGCGCGACGCCGCACAGCATCCGCCCGGCCGCCAGCATCGGGACCGAGGCCGCGCCCGCCGCGAGCAGCAGCGAACCGGCCGCCGCGATCAGCGGGGCGGGCAGCATCAGCGGGCGGCGGCCGAACCGGTCCGAGAGCGGGCCGCCGATGAGCAGCGCGGGCACGATGCCGAGGACGTAGTAGAACAGCAGCAGGTCGACCGCCGTCAGCGGCAGGCCGTGGCTCTTGTACATCACCAGTAGCGGGGTGAACTCGTTGCCGCCCCACGCGATCGCGACCATCGCCGCGGAAACACCGAGCCAGGCGCGGGTCCGCGTGCTGGAGACAGCACGGGGCCGTTCACTGGTGAGAATCGCCATCACAGGCCCTTTCCGTCGTGCGCGCACCGGGGCACGCTCACGGGGCGAGTGGTGGCAACCGGTCTCATTTTAGGCGCGGCCGATCGCTGTACTACCGTCGGCCTGTGCGTGAGCTGCGGGTCGGGTGTGCGATGTGGACGCACCCGCAGTGGCAGCAGCGGTTGCCCGCACCGGGGGAGCGGCTGCGCGCCTACGCCGGGCACTGCGGCGCTGTCGAGGGCAACACCACCTTCTACGCGACGCCGTCGGCCTCCACCGTCGAGTCGTGGGCCCGGCAGACCGCGCCGGATTTCCGGTTCGTGCTCAAGCCGCCGCGCGCCGTCACCCACGAGCGCAGGCTCGTCGACGCGCAGGCCGAGCTGTCGGCCTTTCTCGATGTGATGGCGCCGCTCGGGTCGCGGGTGCATGCCCTGTGGATTCAGTTGCCCGCCTCGTTCGGGCCCACCGATCTGGGTGCGCTGGCCCGGTTCCAGCGTGATCTGCCCGCCGGGTTGCGGTGTGCGGTCGAGGTGCGTCATCCGGCCTTCTTCACCGACGAGCGCGCCGCGGTGCAGCTGGAACGGGTGCTCGGCCGGATCGGCGCCGAATGGGTGCCCTTCGACACGACCGTGCTGTTCGACGGACCGCCCGGCGACCCGTCGGAGTACGAGGCGCGGGCGAAGAAGCCACGGGTGCCGCGGCGGATGCGGGCGCTGACCGAATACCCGATCGTGCGCTACCACGGTCGCGCCGACGAAAACCGCACCGTCGCCGGCTGGCAGCCGTGGGTCGAGACCGTCGCGCAGTGGCTGCGCGAGGGCCGCTCCCCGACGGTGTTCGTGCACACCCCCGACAACGCCGCCGCCCGCGGGCTGGCCCGCCGGTTCCACGACGCGGTCGGCGCCGTCGTCCCCGAGCTCCCGCCGCAGCCGACTCCCGAACCCGACGAACCGATGACCCTGTTCTGAATTCCCCGGACGCCTGTCGGACCCCCGTGGCATGCTGTGCGCCAGCACTGGGGAGTGGGTGGGCGGACTCGAAGGGGACGAGTGATGTCTACGGAGCGAATGTCGTTGGCGCGTGCGCCGCATTGCGAGCCCGGCCTCGAAACAGCAGCGACTCCGTCGCGGGCTGCGGTGGATATCGCTGTGCCGCAGCGATATCCGGGATCGACGCGTCCTCGGGCGGCCGGTGCGCCGTTCGGTGTGCGCCGGGTGGTCAGCGCGGCGTGCGCACGGGGCAGGCGCGGCGAGGCCGAATCCGTCGCCGAGGCACAGCGATTCGCCGAGCAGTCGGTGCGGTTGGTGCTCGAGGTCGTCGACCGGCGCAGAAAGCCCGACCAGTTGCGCGCGGTCACCGACCCGCGGGTCCTGGCATCGGTGCGCACCATGCTCACCCAGGACCTGGCTCCCGGCCGCAGCCTCGGCGCCGCCACGGTCAAACACGTGCGGGTGACCGCCACCGAGCCGGGCGGCGCCGAGATCTTCGCCTCCTACCAGCGCGGCCCGCGAACCCTCGCGATCGCCGGCCGCGTCGAATTCACCAAGGACCGTTGGCGTTTGGTGGCCCTCCGACTGTTCTGACACGGTCAGCGCCGGGCGGTGACCCCGGAGAAATCGTGCGAGACCTGGTGATTGCGATCGACGAAGGTGCCGAACGCGTGGTCGGGATGCAGACCGAAGTACTGCCCGCGGGTCCGGTCGGTCCAGGCCAGCGCCGCCGCGGCCGCGATGCGGTGGAAGTGCACGGTGTATCCGCGCTCGTAGATCCGCAGCAGCGCATAGCCGCCCGGATACTCCTTGACCGCGGCGACCTCGAGGAACTCGACGCGCCCGGAATCGGGGCGGCTCATCCGGTTTCGATGGGTGTGCCCGCTGTGATGCAGGAACACGCCGGGGCTGGTCCGGTAGCTCGCCTGCAGCGCGTGCGCGCTCGCCCGGTCGAGGACGAATCCGGGGCCGCCCGGATTGCTCAGTGCCGCATAGCGGGTCACCGGATGGTGGCCGAAGATCAGCGTCGGCTGGTCGGGCGCGGCGGCGAGTAACTCGCGCAGGTGCGCGAGCTGGGCGGCCGAGATCGTGCCGCCCGCGCCCCGATGGCGTGTGGTGTCGAGGCCGATCAGCCGCAGGCCACCGAACTCGTGGCAGGTGAGCCGCTGGCGGGCATGGAAAGCCCAGCCCCAGTGGTCCTCCCGCCCGCGCGCGACGTCGTGGTTGCCGCGGCAGGCGAGATAGTCGCGGCCGCGCGTGCCCCAGTCGTCGAGGCGCGCGCGGATTCCGGCGACCTGGTCGGCCGTGCCGCTGTCGGTGAGATCACCGGCGACGACGAGATGGTCGACCGCGCGTTCGGGCCTGCGGATGTCGTGCAGCAGTGCGTCGGTCATCACCTGCGGGTAGTGGCCGTCGTCGTGGCGCAGGCCGGGCGGCAACCCGGCGACGATCAGGCCGCTGCGGTCCTCACCCCAGTGCAGGTCGTTGGTGAGGGCGATGGTCCGCAGCAGGCGGCCCGGTGGCGGTGGTGCGGTGCGAAGGACGCCGGTCGCCTCCGGTGCGCCGGGACGGCGCGTCACCCAGGTGCGGCCCGCGACCGCGCGGACACCCTCGGAGCAGGCGGTGAAGCGGTAGCTGCGGCCGGGTTCGAGACCGCGGATCTCGGCGTAGTGATGGGCGGTGCGGCGCGGATCGTAGAACCGGGTCACCGGTGCTGCCTGGCCGTCGGCGAGGGCGAGCCGGACCTCGGTGTCGGCGGCGGCGGGGCGCAGGGTGCCGGACCGGTCGCGGCGCCGGGTGGCCCAGGTGAGGATCGCGGTGTCGTGGGTGACCGTCACGACCTCGAGATCGGTGACGACCAGCTGGCCGCGCGCGCTCGCGGAGCTGCGCGGCCGCGCCATCGGCGCGCGGACGGTGGCCGCCGCGGCGCCGGAGGCAGCGTTGACCAGCCATGCGGTGTGCAGTCGAGGATCGAGCATGCCGGGCTCCGTTCGCCGTCTACCGGGGACGGTACGGGTGCCGGTTGAACGTGTGTGGACGGCGATGTGGCCGTCAGCTGCCGTGGTCGTGGCGAGGGTGGGAGGAACGGGCCCCGCCGCCCGAGGAGCGGGGTCCGTGTGCCGCGCCGACCTGGGGGGAGGGTGGGTTGAGACCCTGGCGCGGCCGTGGTGCTGTGGTGCGCCGGTTCCGTGGCCGGTTTTCGGGCAGCGCACCACCTGCTATTCGGTGCGTGGGCGGTTCCGGCTTGGTTGTGCGCCACCGCTTTCCGGCGCGTCGCCCTCGGGCCCGTCGGGTAGCCTGCGCGCGCCGCTGGCCACCTCGACGACGAGATCGTCGTAGCCGCACCCCAGTTCGTGCAGACGCAGTTGTGCGGCGCGGAGTTCGGATTCGGCGCCGCAGGCCAGTGCGCGGTAGGTGAGGGCGGCGAAATGGGCCATGCGGTCGACGACGGCGCCGATGCTCTCGGTGTGCATC
>NZ_JBHXAY010000141.1:0-15587 GCF_042728775.1 Nocardia sp. NPDC060259 | reverse complement strand
CCTCAGTCGGCTGGCCGACGAGGCGACCCCATCGCCTTCGAGTGCGCTTGCCATGTCGCTGGTTCGAAACCAGCTGGGACCACCACAAATCAGCAGGTCAGAGCCCCAAAGGCGACGGCCTGCTTTTTTCGTGCAATATACGTGCAATAGGAGCTCTGCAGCGGGGTGCTGAAACGTCGCTCCGTGCCGCGCTGTAAGCCCGTGCATGCCTCACTGGCTCGTGATTTGTGGCACAGATCGCCATGGTTCGGCTGATGTCCGAGGATTGGGCATAGTGATGCAACGTCAGTTGATCGGTCGCATTGCTGCGTCGATGTCTTCGAGCGCGATCCGGATCTGGCCGCGGAACCTGTAGGCGGGAAGCGTGGCGTCCGCGATCATCCTTCGGATGGTGTCGGTACTGACCCCAGCTCGTTCGGCAGCGAACTTTATGGATACGTAGCGGCTTGGGTTCGGGGTGCGCTTCGGGCTACGCCGTGACATCGTGGGTTGACCCGAGGTGATGGCTGGGAGTCTCGTGGGCCAACCGCTGCCTGCGGCACTGCCCGCGGCCGATGATCTCGTCGTAGCGTTCGAGGGCTGCGGTCCTGATCCCCTGATGTTGGATGCATGAGCGAGCCCGTCGTGGAGGGCTCCCGCCGACCAGTATGACTACGGCTGGCGACTGTGCTGAGTGGGGCACGGCCGTGCGTCTCGGCGATCGCGATGGCCGGCGGGTAGCCGTGAGTTGTGAAATATCCAGGTTGTGCATCGGGCACCTGTTCGTCTGCCCGATCAATGGCTCTTCCCCTTCAGGAAACCTGAGATTGGGAGACTTCGCCAGTAGCCTTAAGTTGGTTGCAGCGCAGTTGTTGGGAACGACTTGGCCGCCAGTACAGGTCGGCTAGGCAACGTTGCCGCTCGATGTCGCGAAGAGGATCATGGAATCTTCACTGGCGTGCACTTCCAAAGCACTCTCACGCCAGGATCCGCTGGGTCCTGGCTCAAAGGCTTGGCCTTCGTCTGCGGGCGATGGACGTCTGAGTCCTCGCAGCATCCGGCAGACCAGTGAAACCTGACGAGATGTAGGTGGCTGGCGGCTGCGGGATCTACCGAGGGGTGGCGGAATGGTTGAACTATGTTGGAGGCTGGTGGTGGTCGGTGAAAAGTGAATGTAAATCGGGTGTTTGGCGTGCAAACCTGCAGGTGAGTTAGTGTGCTCCCCGCGCGAGCGGGGATGAGCCCGGCACGAGCTCGGCGGGGACCGGGTGGGCGGTGTGCTCCCCGCGCGAGCGGGGATGAGCCCTGCAGCTCAGGGGGCAGAAAGGGGTTCGAGTAGTGCTCCCCGCGCGAGCGGGGATGAGCCCTGACCAGCGTTGCCGAGGATTCATCAGTCTTCGTGCTCCCCGCGCGAGCGGGGATGAGCCCAAATGCGTAGACAGAATCTCGTCGCTGACATGGTGCTCCCCGCGCGAGCGGGGATGAGCCCCCCAAACGCGCTGACCCGCTCGGAAGGTCCCTGTGCTCCCCGCGCGAGCGGGGATGAGCCCTGGACGTTCACCGTCGACGGCCAGACCGCGTCGTGCTCCCCGCGCGAGCGGGGATGAGCCCGTGTTCTTCCCCAAGCCGACCGACCAGGTGACGTGCTCCCCGCGCGAGCGGGGATGAGCCCTACGCATTCGCGGTCGGCGCACGACTGCGGCTGTGCTCCCCGCGCGAGCGGGGATGAGCCCACGCTCTTCAGAGTCTCGAGGTTCGTCGACTCGTGCTCCCCGCGCGAGCGGGGATGAGCCCCACTACGTCGACATCTACGTCCCAGTCGGGCCGTGCTCCCCGCGCGAGCGGGGATGAGCCCCTCCTCGAACACCGGTACGGGTTGAAGGTGCTGTGCTCCCCGCGCGAGCGGGGATGAGCCCTGGTGACCCTGGCGGTCGTGACCTGGCTGGCCGTGCTCCCCGCGCGAGCGGGGATGAGCCCCCGCTCGGCGCGCTGCCGCCCGGCACGGTCGCGTGCTCCCCGCGCGAGCGGGGATGAGCCCCACATGCGGTGTCTCCCTCAGTGGGGTGATGCGTGCTCCCCGCGCGAGCGGGGATGAGCCCGGTTCTGGGACGTCGATGACGTGAAGACCGAGGTGCTCCCCGCGCGAGCGGGGATGAGCCCCGACAACCGGCAGACTGCTCTTGCTACTTGGTGTGCTCCCCGCGCGAGCGGGGATGAGCCCCCGAGCCACGCCAAGGCGTAGGCGATCAGGGGGGGTGCTCCCCGCGCGAGCGGGGATGAGCCCTCCTCGACCGGCTCGGACTCCCGAAACGCCTGGTGCTCCCCGCGCGAGCGGGGATGAGCCCAACTTCTCCTCGGTCGCACTGCGTATCCGCCTGTGCTCCCCGCGCGAGCGGGGATGAGCCCCCCACCGCGGAGCACTACGGGTTCGAGCTGATGTGCTCCCCGCGCGAGCGGGGATGAGCCCCGTTGGTCGCGGGTGTGCCACACCCCGTCCACGTGCTCCCCGCGCGAGCGGGGATGAGCCCAACCCGCCCGGCAACAACCCCAGCTACATCGCGTGCTCCCCGCGCGAGCGGGGATGAGCCCCTACGCCGACATGCACAAGGCGCGGCCGACGCGCGTGCTCCCCGCGCGAGCGGGGATGAGCCCGCCCAGTGGCGCAATCTCCGCGACCACCACCCGTGCTCCCCGCGCGAGCGGGGATGAGCCCGGTGACGGTCTTCTGTTCCGGAACAACCTCGAGTGCTCCCCGCGCGAGCGGGGATGAGCCCCACGCGCCGAATAACCTCTTCGAGCGCTTCCAGTGCTCCCCGCGCGAGCGGGGATGAGCCCGGCGGCCAGGGCTACTACAGCAGCACAGTGAAGTGCTCCCCGCGCGAGCGGGGATGAGCCCTCGATGCGCACACTGATCCTTTCGCCGACCTAGTGCTCCCCGCGCGAGCGGGGATGAGCCCGGTGTGGTCGTGCAAACGCCCGGACCAGCGTGGTGCTCCCCGCGCGAGCGGGGATGAGCCCTGCCCCGTGGAGTTTGGACTCAGGTGGGTTCAGTGCTCCCCGCGCGAGCGGGGATGAGCCCGCGACCGTGTGTCCGGTGGTTCGCTACTGCAAGTGCTCCCCGCGCGAGCGGGGATGAGCCCAGCTGATGATTGAGCGGATGCGTCAGCTTGGCGTGCTCCCCGCGCGAGCGGGGATGAGCCCGGGCACGAACCCCACGTCACGAAAGGAAACCGTGTGCTCCCCGCGCGAGCGGGGATGAGCCCCCTGAGAAAAGCCCCCCGCACCACGGATGAGGGTGCTCCCCGCGCGAGCGGGGATGAGCCCAACGCGGACTCCGTCCCGCTGCGGGACCAAGCGTGCTCCCCGCGCGAGCGGGGATGAGCCCGTCGATGCGCGTCGTCAGGACGAGGCCGCCCAGTGCTCCCCGCGCGAGCGGGGATGAGCCCCTGCGCCCGTCGTCGGTCTCGACTACCTCCAGGTGCTCCCCGCGCGAGCGGGGATGAGCCCAAGGCCATCGCCGAGATGGCCCGCCGCGAGGGGTGCTCCCCGCGCGAGCGGGGATGAGCCCTGGGCGCTGGAGCAGCTGGCCCCGAGCGAGCGGTGCTCCCCGCGCGAGCGGGGATGAGCCCTTTTTCAACTTGGTGGGGAAAGCTGCGGCCGCGTGCTCCCCGCGCGAGCGGGGATGAGCCCAGTTCCCCGGACGAGGCCCCGGACAAGTTGTCGTGCTCCCCGCGCGAGCGGGGATGAGCCCGACGGCGAGTGGTCGGCGTTCCTCCAGGGCGTCTGCTCCCCGCGCGAGCGGGGATGAGCCCCTCACGCAATCACCGTGGTCACCGCAGACGGCGGTGCTCCCCGCGCGAGCGGGGATGAGCCCTCACATCGAGGATGGGAACGCAGACGACCTGGTGTTTTCGGGTGGATGCTTGGTGTGGGGCGCCGACCGCCGGGCGAGGAGGAGTGGGCACATGCTGTCGTGTCACTTGAAACGCATCACTTGGAGGTAGCGAAGCACGGATCGCGGGTGCTCTTCGGTCCAGAAGTGCTGCGCGAGTGTGTCGTGGACCAGGTAGCAACGTGCATCTGGTGCGATGGGTGGATGCTGCTCCTTGTTGAGTGCCAGGTAAGCCTGCGGCCCTCGGGGCGGTGACTTTCAGGCGTCAACAGGCGCCGCACCTACGTCCAACCTGAGAATATTCTGTGTGACCTAAATCGCCGATCGTGGCGGCGTTCGACGCTCGATCATGCGTGATTTCGATTGCCCAAGCGCTAAGCGCCGAGGGTCATTCGGTGCGGACTGGCGTGTTCGGAGTCGCTGGTCAAGGTGTGTTTCACGCCAGGGACAGGGCGGCCTGGCCCTATCTCGGGCGCGGCGGGGCCGTTGCAGGTCTGCGGTGATCGTGACGGTGGGCTGGCAGATCTCTGCCTGGCGGGCTGGCGTGGGGCATGCGGGCAGTAGCGCTCGCGGTAGATGATGATGAATAACGTTGTGGGTCAGCAGTTTTGGACAGTCGATCGGGCGTCGAAGATTGCCTACGTTCGGTGCCTGTAGTGGGTTTCGATCCGGGTGATGTGAAATCTTGCGTGTATCAACACGTTTCCGAATCAGGCATCCAGGTTGATGTGAAGTGAATTGCGCTGCCTCGTTCGGTGCAATGTGAGGTGAATCATAGTTTGATCTTGGTGTTGTATGTTTGTTCGCTGAGCGATCTGGGTCGTGTTGTGTATAAGATCCGCTCGTTCTGTGAGGTTGGGTTCAAGTGTGATGGTTGTGGTTTGGTGTGATGAGGGTTCCCAATCGGGGGTGGCGCGGAGATGCCAGTGGCACGTTTCGCGGGGCGCGCATCGGGCGTGGTGGTGTTCGTGGCCGTAAGTGCGCGGCAACTGGCGACGGTGGTTGGTTGACGTTCGATCCTGTCCAGTGGGGCTGCCTGGACTGATCGGCCACACGGCCCTCGCCGATAGCGCCGATATGCCTGAGAAGTGAAGCTAGCGACCAGGGAAGCCGCTAGGGTGGCTTGGTTTGCCGCTTCTGGTGCTGCTGTGGTTCTAACGGTTAGCCGCGTTGCGTCATTAATCCAATGTTTCGGCAAGGTGTGTGACCAACCGAACGATGATCCCTAGCGCCTGTCTACAGGTGCCTGCGGCTCATCGGCCCCCGACTCAGGTCTGGATGGCCGGTCAAATCCCGAAAAGCCGAAATCCACATTCTGTGGGCTGGGCATCTGCCTCAGTGTGAAGCAGTTTGAGTTGTATCCATTGCTGTCGGCCTGTGGGCTGCGGCGGTGGTTTTGTTGTGGAGTGAGAGGACAAAACCTTGGGCAGCAAGAGTTTCCTGCGTGCAATCATCGTTTCCGGTGGCTTGTTGGGCACGGTGGTACTGCCGGCCGCTGTCGCTACGGCCGAGCCGATCCCTGTGTCGCCGTATACGGAGATCGATGAGCCGGTTGATCAGGAAGATGAATCTGAGTCCGACACTGGCGACAGCGGTTCTTCGTTCTCCGGGCCAGGGCTTTCCGGATCCTCGACTACTGGTTCGTCGGGCAGTTTCAATACCGGGTCCCAAGACGGGCCCGATGGATCTGGATCGGTGGAGAACGCGGTCGCGGGATTCGTCGGCCGATTGTTGAGAGGTGTCGTCACCGGTTCGTGAGATGTCCGTGCTCGCCGTAAGTTCGATGTTGGACAGCCGGTGAGCGACTGGCCTGGCGACGATAGGTTGCCACGGCTCATCGAAAGGCCCCTTGGGGGGGCGACGACGGGTGTCGAGCCGGCGTTGACCGCCGGTGAAGCCCGTCGCTGAGAAGAAAGCATAACCAGTGTCACCATCGGAAAAGCCTGAGTTGGTCGGGGTCGATCCCGACCGGACCGAGGTCATGAGAATCCCGGAGGACCCCGCCGGTGGCGAGGTCGACGACGACGAAATCGACACCGAACAACCCCTCGACGGCGAAGCCGGAGACCAGGGTGAGGGCTCGGCGTCGAGTTCCGCGCTCACCCGACGGTGGCAACAGATCACCGCCTATGTCAGGTCGGACAGCGCTCGACGTCACCTTCCCTACGCTGCAGTCGCAGCTGCAGTGGTCTGCGCGGGAATCGGTGTCTTGATCGCGACGGGAACCAACTCCGAAAGCTCCGATGCAGTCAGCGATGCTGCTGCGTTGTCGGAAGAAGTTCCGGGGACTCAGAGTTTTGACGACATCACCGCGCTGCTGCCCGGCGGCTACGACTCGAGCACCTACTCGGAAACAACCGAGCCGAGCGTTATCTCCGAAACCCCCAGTGACATCCCGCTTCCTGGCGAAGACCCCACGATGGACAGCGCTTCGATCGAGGAAACGATCGGTTCAGAACCGGTCACTGTGACCGAGACTGCCCCAGTCGATCCTGTCAGCGGAGATGAGCCTGTGGTGACTGAAACGGTCACCGACACGACGACCGAAACCCCGGCTCCGACGACCGTGACCGAGACTCCGTCCGGGTCGCAGTGGCCCAACGTCTCGCTCAACGGAAGCGTCACAATGCCGACCCCTGCACCGCAACAGGGCGGTGTCGTCACCGAAACCCAGGTTGTCCCACCATCGACCGTCACTGTCGTGGTTCCCGCGGAAACGACGACCCCGTCGTCGACGACGAAGACGACAACGCCGAAGCCGAGTAGTTGCCGCACGACGACTCCGTCGACGACCAAGCCGAAATCGACCACGACACCGAAGCCGACAACCACGCGCCCGTCGTCGACGACACGTACCCAACGTCCCACGACGTCGATCACGTCGAAGAAGCCGACCACGACCACAACGGCTCGGCCATGCAGATAAGCGACCGGAAAGTGAGTGGTCGATCCCGACGCGCCGACGCGCGCGAAGGTGCAACGGTGACAACTGCCTCACCAGTAGCGCGACGCTGGCGCAGGGGTGGAGTGTCAATTCTGCTGTCGGCGGTCGTTCTTGTCCCTATCGCCGGCTGCGGTCAACCATCGGGCGATGCCCAGAACATGACAGCACCTGGGGCGGAGGAGATTCCTGCGATTGCATTGGTGGCCGCCGACCGTCCCACCGATGCGCTGCAGGACTGGGCGATCAAGCGGGCGGGCAAGTTGGGGATTCCGGTGCGGGCGTTGCAGGCCTACGGGTATGCAACGGTTGTATTGGCGAAGACCCAGCCTGATTGCCATCTCGGGTGGACAACGCTGGCGGGCATCGCGCGGGTGGAAAGCGATCACGGTCGTCATCGAGGAGCGAAGATCACCGGTGAAGGGCAGGTTCGGCCGGTGATCCGTGGCGTCGCGCTCGACGGGACCAATGGCAACGCCCGGATCATCGATCCCGAGGCGACACACCGGGCGGGCAAGACGGTCTATGCCCAGGCCGCGGGCCCGTTCCAGTTCATCCCCGACACCTGGAAGCGGTGGGGCGTGCGGGCTGACATCGACTACCAGACGTTGGAGAAGATCCTCGCCAACGGCAAACCGGGGACGTCGAAGGGATCGCTGGGAAGCGCGGACAACATCGACGACGCGGCCCTGGCCGCAGGTCGCTACCTGTGCGCCTCCGGTGGAGACCTGTCTACCGGCCGCGGCTGGAGGACTGCTGTCTTCGCCTACAACCACTCCGATGCCTATGTCCGCCAGATACATGCGGCAGCCTCCGCGTACGCATCGAAGTGAAGTGGTCGCCATGAAGGAAAAGCGATAGGCCAGGTGCAGGAGATTCCAGGTGAGCTTTCGACACAAGCGCGGGTAATAGGACATAGAAACAGCTTCATCGGATATATGTCCGAGAAAGCAGCTTGCGTGCGCAATCGAACTATTTCAGCGATCAAGCTCGCTACGTTTCAGCCGACTCCGATATTGGGAGAGCGGCCGACTTGGCGTGCCCTGATAGGGGAGTTGGGCAGAAATTCGTGTCAGTCCACATTGGAAAGGAATAGTCGGTGAAATCGCTTGTCATCGGCAAGTCGCCGTGTTACAAATTGCCGTGCCGTAGATTTAATCTGCGGGCGCGACTTTCGGTGGGGACCTGAGTCGTGATGAACGTTCTGATGAGGAGAAATTCTGTGAACAAGTTTCGTGCGGTCGGTGCTGCCGTCGTGGTGGCCTCGGGTCTGATGCTGGGTATGGCCGGCACCGCCTCGGCCGGCACCGGTTCGAGTGGGGACCTGGTCGACCTGGTCACCCTGCTGGGTACCGGCAGCGGTGGGTCCGGGTCCTCGTTCGGCATCACCCTCGGTGATGGCGACGACGCCGACACCGTCGCCGATACCCCGGTCAGCACCGGAAGCGCCGGTCTGGGTAGCGGCAGCGCCCCGATGTGCACCACGGACCCGGCCAACCCCAGCTGCCCGAAGTAGATCACCGAAACCGGTGCTTCGACACGTCTGCCTCCGCCTACCCCTCGTGGAGAGGATGCTCGGACGGTCGTAGCGCCGTCGCCGGCCGCCTGTGCGGCGGCGGTTGTTGGGTTGGTCAGCTGCGTCGCCGGTATATGGCGACATTTATGCAGCTGTGGTGTGTGTCGTCTGCGCTGCTGGATGTCGAGCAGTTCGAGACGTTGGTGAGTGTGGAGTCTTCAGCGGCAATGTGAGGTTTGCTGATGGATGGGAATGGGCTGAGTCAGTGAGTGCTCGACCAATGGATTCGGTCGAGTGTGTGGGCCTTCTTCGGCCGGAGAAGACCTGGATGTGGAGCCTGGGGGGTGTACGGGCAGCTGCTGACAAGGACGGTGTGACGAGCTTGCGTAGCTTCAGGTCCCGGCTCGACGGAGATCGTCGCCGGTCAGTGGCGAGTGTGTAGGTGACGCCCGGGTTGCGCGGGGCCGAATGGCCGCCCGTGCGATCCGGGCATACCCATTTTTGTGCCGCTCATCCCGGCCGTGCGAGCGATCCATGCCCTGACTTCTGTCCGTCTGATGCTCGGTTTCGTTGGTTTGAGTGCCCCGACTGCGGGGCTTTCGTGTGTGGAGAGTGATGAGGATTCGTCGACGGACGGACGCGCTCGCGCGTTGGTTACCGTTTGTGTGGATATTCCGCAGCGCTGTGGCGTGGTCGGTGATATTGGTAATGTTGTTCATCGCTGTGGTGACCCAGGTTGTGGTCTCACCGCAGGCTGCGGCTGCGCCGAAGGGCAAGGACCCTCGGACGATGCCGCTGATGCTGTCGAAAGCAAAGTCGAAACCAGAAAAGCAGCCCCCCGCACAGGAGGCTGACTTCACGCCGCTGCTGGCCGGTGGCGGCAAGCCAGCGCCGAAGAGCTCCTTCGACCCAAAGACGTCGAAAGAGACAGGCCGCAGCGAGAACTCGATCGAGTTCACCAACGCTAACGGCACCAAAACCCTGGTCCTATCGAAGGACCCGTTAGGTGTTCCCGATGGCAAGGGCGGCTGGGCGCCGGTCGACACTCGCCTGGTCGACAAGAAGGACTCCAAGCGCGTCCAGACTGTGCGTACCAAGGCCGGGGTGGAGCTGGCGGAGTTCGCCAACGACCCGGCACTGTTCAAGGTCAACCAGGGCGGAGTCCCGGTGACTGTGAAACTCGACGGCGCTGGCAAAGCCGGTCGTAAGATCGACGGTTCGAAAGCGACCTATACGAACGCGCTGCCGAACACCGACCTCACCTACGAGGTGACCGCCGAATCGGTCAAGGAATCGGTCATCCTCAAGAACAAGTCGGCGGTCGGCGAGGGCCGGTGGGTATTCACCCTCGACACCGGGGATCTGACGCCGAAGGTCGACGGCAAGATCGTCAAGATCACCGACAAGTCCGGCAAGGTCGTCGCGGTGCTGCCGCCGATCGAGGTCTGGGACTCGGCGGGCAACCTGACCGATCCGAAGGTCAAGGACAAAGACCGTAAGGGCCCGGCCAGCACGGGTGGCTCTTACGAGGTCAAGCGTGCCGGTGATGACTGGCAGTTGATCGTGTCGGTGGACAAGAACTGGCTCACCGATAAGGCCCGCAAGTTCCCGATCGTGGTCGACCCGACCTACACGTGGGATTTCGGTCAGCAGTCCGAAGCGCGCACCTACAATCAGGGTGGTTCGCCGTGCAGCTTCAGCTGCGGCATCCGCACCGGCAACGCCCGAAACTTTCTCGGCCAGAACGCATTCTGGCGCTCCGCGGTCCGCTACGACCTGACCCCGCTGGCGGGCAAAACGGTGACCTCGGCGCGGATGGATCTGAAACTGGCCTCGACGGCGGCCGAACAGAAGCCAGCCTCAGAGGTGAAGCTGTTCCAGGCTACGACCCCGTTGGGCTACAACGCCCGCGGCGCCGAACTGGCTGCGGCCAACATCGGGGAGAATGGGTCACTCACCTCCCCGGCATTGGCCACTGCGGTCGGCGACCGTGTGAGTGCGACGGACAAGAACCTGTGGGTCATGCTCGGCGGCACCGAGACCAACATCTACTCCTACAAGCAGTTGCAAGCAGCATTGGTCGTGGACTACACCGACGACGGCGGCACCACGCCTCCGCCGGCCGGGCCGCAGGTCAATCCTGTCGCTCCCGCCGAGGACGCGGTGGTCGCGACTGATATGCCGACCATAGAGGTCAGTGCGGGCCCGTCGGGCACCAAGTACTGCTTCAAGATCTCGACCGGATTCGACGGCCGCTCCGGTAGCGTCGTCGACTCAGGCTGTCTTTCCACACCGAAGTGGACGGTCCCTCAACATGTGTTGAGTGATGGTGCCCGATACTCGTGGACAGTGGCCACGGTGCCCTCGGGTGGGTCGACTCCATCTCCGCAGAACTGGGTTCGACACTTCAAACTCGACAAGCGGATCGGGAATCCAGGGCCTGCCCCGACTGACGACTTCGGACCGGTCACTGTCAACCTGTTCAACGGCAACACCATGACCTCTGCCGCGGGACCGGTGTTCGAAGCGCTCGGTGGCTCGGCGGGTGTGACCTTCGCCTACAACTCTCGCCAGGGCGGTGATTCCCACGGTGTCCGGGCCTCGTACTTCAATGATGCCGACCACAACGGGGTAGCTGACGCGACGCCGGTGATGGTGCGCGGTGAAGCGCAGGTGAACCTGGACTGGGGCAACGTCTGGTCGAACGTGTCGGAGAATCTTCCCTGGAAGGAAGATCCGATGCCGGCTGCTTTGGACAAGCAGTGGTTCGTGATCCGGTGGGAAGGCTACTTCCAAGCACCGGTGACCGGCGACTACAGCTTCGCCGGCAGCCACGTCGACGGCGCCAAGATCTGGGTGAACAACACTCTCACCTACGACAAACCGACCAAAGCAGCCGTCGACTCGACGTTCTCGAACGCGACTGCGAAGCAGGCTACCGACGTGTCGTTGAGCGCGGGCGAGCGAGTGCCGCTGAAGGTCGAGCTGTATCACAGCAGCACCGAGAAACCGCAGATGGTGCTGTGGGCAAAATCGACCACAGGTGCTCCAACCTCCCGGTCCATCAACTGGAACCCGCGGATCGTCACGACGGACTGGCTCTATGCCCAGGACCCGTCGCCACTTCCGGGCGGCTGGACTTTGGGTTTGATGGGAAGCAATTTCGTCCACGCTGATGTTCTGGATGGTTCGGTCGTTCTGACCGACTTGTCGGGTGGAAAGCATGGCTGGACCAAAGTTTCTCAGGGTGGGTACGCCCCACCGGCCGGTGAAGACGGCGTCCTCGCCATCGATCCGGGTGGCCGCGTCTCGCACACCGTCGACGGTGTGGTGTCGGTATTCAATGTCGACGGCACCTTGGCAGCCGTGTCGAAGGTTGACGACAGCAAGAAGCCGGCGTCATTGCAGTACTTGTATGCCGGTTCGCCTGCTCGACTGATCCAAATCAAAGATCCCGTTTCTGGTCGGGCGCATACGCTGCACTACAACACCGACAACAGCAACAATTGTTATGGCGGGGCTTCTGGTCCGACCGGTTCGCATCACGCGCCGGCGCAGAAGTTGTGCCGGATCGAGTACTGGGACGGCACCGAAACCCGCCTGTGGTACATGGTGGGTGCGTTGGCCCGGATCGAGAACCCGGGATCGGAGATCCGTGACTACAGCTACCTGAACCTGGAAGCGGCGAAGCTGACCTACGACCAGGCAGGTAGCAACACCGAGAAGAAGCTGCAGGCGATCAACAGCGTCGGGTCGTTGAACGAGATCCGCGACAGCCTGGCGGTGGACCTGCGGGCGATCGGAGCGATCGTGCCCGGCTACGAACGCACCACTATCGAATACGACGCGTTCTACGACGACACGTCAGGTACCAGGCCGCCACATTCGCGAGCCATCAGCGTGACCGGTCCGACGCACCACGGTCGCGACATGGCCTCTCGCCCAGCGCACTTCTACCGCTACGAGATCGCGAACAAGAAGGCTGCCGTCGATATCTCTGGCATCGATACCTATGGCGACCTCACTGTCACCTGGGACGAGTCCGGTCGGCAGTTGACCTCTACCAATGCCGTCGGTGACACGACACGGTCGGAGTGGAACGCCAAGGACAAGCAGACCGCGGCGATCGACGCCGCCGGTCGCCGCAGCACGGTGATCTACGATCACGCTGACCGTCCCACCGATCAATTCGGTCCGGCGCCTGCAGGCTGCTTCAACGGATTGGTTCCCACGCCAGCGTGCGCTTCGACCATGCCGCACAATCGACTCGGCTACGACGAGAACATCCTCGGACTTGAGACCGCCTACTACGACAACCCCTACCTAGCCGGGGTCCCCAAAGAATGGGCGACCGGTGTCGGCGCTCCGGACGGCGCCTTGTCGAAGAACTGGGGTGCAACACCGCCGGTGACGAATTCCGGCGGCTGGTCTGCCCGGATGATCGGAGAGATCGAACTGGCCCAGGTGGGTGACTACAAGCTGGGGTTCGTTGCCGTCGACGGCGTGAGACTGTGGATCGATGAAGTACTGATCGTCGACAGCTGGACCGACAATACCGCAACCGTATCGTCGGGTACCTTCACCAACCAGGTAGCCGGCAGCCGACACAAGGTGCGGGTGGACTACTACAACCGCTCCGGCAACACCGGTGGCATCGACTTCACCTGGACGACACCGGGTTCTGGCACAGCAGTCACAGTGCCTGGTAGCGCCTTAGCGCCCCGCTATGGGTTGGAAACCAGCAAGGTCAGCTACAACACCTCTGGTGGGCACGAACGCGCGCCATCCCTCAACGCATCGAGCGAGTACTCCGATCCTGCGAACGGAACCGATCCCGTCTTCAGGCTACGCACCGCGACCATCGGCGACCCCGACGGTCTCAGCCTGACCAGCCGGATACGGTTCGAGAAACCTGGCGACGGCTTCCTCCGACAGCTCGCAGCAACCCGGCCTGCCGGTGACCTGAACAGCATCGAAAACCGTGGTACTTCGGAGTACTACGGAGACACCGAAACCCGTGCGAACCCTTGTGTTTCGAATTCTGAGGCGGTAAATCAAGGCGGGCGCGTCAAGACCGTGCGTTCGGCAAAAACCTCCGACAACATCGTCAACGTGCTGGAGACCGTATACAACGCTGCGGGCCGAATCGCTGCCATGCGAGCGAACAACGAACCGTGGTCGTGCGTAAGCTACGACGCTCGGGGCCGGGTTCTCGCTAAGTCCTTCCCCGCGATGGACGGTATGGCGGCTCGGACGATCTCCTATGACTACGCCGTCGATGGCGACCCTCGCAAAGCGAAGATCAGCGACGACAGCGGATCGACCCACGCGGTGATCAACCTACTCGGTCAAGTCACGTCCTACACCGATGCCTCTGGCACGGTCACCACGTCCGCCTACGATCTCGCCGGTCGAAAGACCAGCCAGACCAGCACCGTCAGG
Organism: Nocardia sp. NPDC060259; assembly: GCF_042728775.1. Lineage (NCBI taxonomy): Bacteria > Bacillati > Actinomycetota > Actinomycetes > Mycobacteriales > Nocardiaceae > Nocardia > Nocardia sp. NPDC060259. Next base: position 1,817 of record NZ_JBHXAY010000141.1, on the reverse strand, counting down.
GGCACCTCATCGACGTTGAACTATCGATGGGACAACGCATCCCGGTTGACACGTGTGGATCTGGACGGCACCGCGGTGGCGACACCCATCTACCAAGCCGATGAATTGCGCACCGTCGCCTACGGCAACAACACCGGGCTGACCATCGGCCGCAACGACACCGGCGTTCCCACCTCAAGGGCCTGGACCGCGGGTGGGGCGACAGTTACCAGCGCGGTGACACGGTCTCGAGACCAGCGGATTACCGACGAAGTCGTCACCGATACAGCCAACAGTGGTGCCACGTTCAACTACAGCTACACCTACGACGGCGTCGGACGGCTAGTCGCAGCAGACGTGCCGTTTCATCAGATGGCCTATGAGTTCGCCGCCGACGGTGGATGCGGGACGAACCCCAAGGCGGGACTGAACACCAACAGGACCCGCTTCACCGACAGTCACAACGGTGCGCCGGCGACCGTGACGAACTACTGCTACGACCACGCCGATCGGCTGCTGTCGACCAACGGCGCCTCCAACTTGTCGTTCACATACGACAACTACGGCAACACGATCAAAATCGGTAGCGACACGCTCGCCTACGACTCGACGCGCCGCCACATCAGCACCGTCACCGCTGCCGGAAAGTCGGTCACCTACACCCGGGACGTGATCGACCGCATCACCGCTCGCACCACCAAAGACGGCGCCAACCCCGCTCAGGTCACCAAGTACGGATTCACCAACGGCAGCGACGGCCCCGAATTCGTCCTCGACAGCCAGGGCGGACTACGGCAGCGGCTGGTGAAGCTGCCTGGCGGGGTACTGCTGACCAAGAACTACGCCGCAGGCACGTCGGCCAACTGGTCGTACCCGAACGTGCACGGCAGCATCCTGTTCACTGCAGACGGCTCAGGTGCTCGCACTGGTGCACTGCATCTGTATGACCCGTACGGGCAAAACATCGACCCTGTCACAGGTGTCATCGGTGACATTCCGATCCCTGCAACTGCGGAGGGTGGGATGGACTTCGGCTGGCTCGGCCAACACACCGTGCCGATCGAACACGTCGCCTCTCAGCAAGCTCTCGAGATGGGCGCGCGCACCTATCTGCCGATCCTGGGCCGGTTCCTGCAGACCGATCCTATCTCCGGTGGGTCCGCCAACGACTACGAATACGTCAACGGCGACCCCATCAACCAACTCGACCTCACCGGCACCAACGCGTCACGGTGCGTTTCCATGGCAACCTGTGGAGGACCCACAACTGCTGGTGGCGGCGGAGGACCGCGTGGTGGTGGAACAGGCGGAGGAGGCGGAGGGCCCGCCACCTGCACAACCTGCAGTTCCAAACCACCCGCGAGCGGTGGTACGGGCACGGGTGCTAGTTCTGGAGGCGGGGCGAACAACAGCAACGGAAAAACGAACCCCCCGCCAGCGAAGGCGCCGGCGGCTTTCCCGCTTACCTCGAAAGAGCCGGGCCCCTCGTATAGCTATAGAGACATGACCGTCAAAGGAGCTCGATATGAGAATCGTGGAACCCCGATGGGCAAAACCGAATTCGAGAATCAGCTCAAGCAGCAAGGATGGACGCCGAACCAGAAGGGTGGTGGATATACGCTCTGGACTAAGCCAGGAGAGAGTGCAACATGGGGTACTCGCAGTAGCGCCAGGGACTACGGTGGTGATACTGCCGACTACAAGGCTCCATCCGGTGAGATAATCAAGGTACGGCTTGGTGACGACGGGTTGTAGCATGTCCCATTCGTGCTAGTGAGCAGATACCTGTTCTGTCGAGTTCCACCACTGCGTTGCGCGCCTCGGTCATGGCACCGAGG
>NZ_JBHXAY010000140.1:0-15597 GCF_042728775.1 Nocardia sp. NPDC060259 | reverse complement strand
TCGTTTCAGGGCTTGCGGTCCACGTTGGCCATCGCCAGCACGTCGAGCTTGCTGTCGAGCTCCTCGACCGAGAGCTTGTCCGGGGTGAGGCCGCGGTCGATCACCGTCTGGCGGATCGTCTTCTTCTCGCGCAGAGCCTGTTTGGCGACGGCGGCGGCTTCCTCGTAGCCGATGGCCGAGTTCAGCGGAGTGACGATCGAGGGGGAGGACTCGGCCAGGGTGCGCAGGTGCTCCTCGTTGGCGACCAGGCCGACGACGCACTTGTCGGCGAAGAGGCGGGAGACGTTGGCCAGCAGGCGAATCGACTCGAGCAGGTTGCGCGCCATCACGGGAATGTAGACGTTGAGCTCGAAGGCTCCGCTCGCCCCGCCGAAGGCGATCGCCGCGTCGTTGCCGACCACCTGCACCGCCACCTGCGTGACCGCCTCGGGCAGAACGGGATTCACCTTGCCCGGCATGATCGAGCTACCCGGCTGCAAGTCCGGCAGCTGGAGTTCGCCGAGCCCGGTCAGCGGGCCCGAACCCATCCAGCGGATGTCGTTGGCGATCTTGGTCAGGCTGACCGCGATGGTGCGCAGCGCACCGGAGGCCTCGACCAGACCGTCGCGCGCGGCCTGGGCTTCGAAGTGGTCGTGTGCCTCGCGCAGCGCGTCGATTCCGGTGCTGCGCACCAGTTCCGCGACGACCTTGGTGCCGAACCCGGCGGGCGCGTTGAGTCCGGTGCCGACCGCGGTGCCACCGATCGGCAGCTCACCCAGGCGCGGCAGGGTGGCCAGCGCGCGCTCGATCCCCGCCTCGATCTGCCGGGTGTACCCGCCGAACTCCTGACCCAGCGTCACCGGCACCGCGTCCATCAGATGCGTGCGACCCGACTTCACCACGGTGCGCCACTGCTCCGACTTGTCCAGCAGCGCGATCCGCAGATGTTCCAGCGCGGGAACGAGATCGGTGATGAAGGCCTCGGTGGCGGCCAGATGCGTCGCGGTGGGGAAGGTGTCATTGGACGACTGCGACATGTTCACGTCGTCGTTGGGATGCACGGTCACGCCATTGCGCGCGGCGATCGAGGCGATCACCTCGTTGGCGTTCATGTTGGAACTGGTACCCGACCCGGTCTGGAACACATCGATCGGGAACTGATCGTCGTGCCGCCCCTCGGCGATCTCGTCGGCAGCGGCGACAATCGCGTCGGCCTTCACCGGATCCAGCAACCCCAGATCCTTGTTGACCTGCGCACAAGCAGCTTTCAGCAGCCCGAGCGCCCGAATCTGCGCCCGCTCCAACCCCCGCCCACTGATCGGGAAGTTCTCCACAGCCCGCTGCGTCTGCGCCCGCCACAGCGCGTCCACAGGCACCCGAACCTCACCCATCGTGTCGTGCTCGATGCGGTACTGCACGTCGTCATCAGCCATACCTCGACCCTAGGACGAGATCAGCGCGAATGGTGTTCCCACACCTACGGAAAATCCCACACCGCGGTCAGGAATACGAGAAGGCCCCGGGGTCGAAACCCCGGGGCCTTTCCGTCACGGCAGTGGCGGGTTGGCGCTGTCGTCGCCGTCGAAGTCGACGGAGGAGTATTCGCGGAGTTTGGTGAGGCGGTGGTAGGCGTCGATCATGCGGACCGTGCCGGACTTGGAGCGCATGACGATCGACTGGGTGGAGGCGCCGCCGCCGAAGTAGCGGACGCCGCGCAGGAGGTCGCCGTCGGTGACGCCGGTGGCGCAGAAGAAGACGTTCTCGCCCGCGACCAGGTCGGTGGTGGACAGGACGCGGTCCAGGTCGTGGCCCGCGTCGATGGCCTTCTGGCGCTCTTCGTCGTCCTTGGGGGCGAGCATGCCCTGCAGTTCACCGCCGAGGCAGCGCAGTGCGGCGGCGGCGATGATGCCCTCGGGGGTGCCACCGATGCCGACGAGGATGTCGACGCCGGACTCGGGGCGCGCGGCGGCGATGGCGCCCGCGACGTCACCGTCGGAGATCAGGCGGATGCGGGCGCCCGCGTCGCGGGTCTGCTGGATGATCTCGGCGTGGCGGGGGCGGTCCAGGATGCAGACGGTGAGGTCGGAGACCGAGGACTTCTTGGCCTTGGCGACGCGGCGGATGTTCTCGCCGATCGGGGCGGTGATGTCGATCGAGCCGGCGGCGTCGGGGCCGACGGCGATCTTGTGCATGTAGAACACGGCGGACGGGTCGAACATGGCGCCGCGCTCGGCGACCGCGAGCACCGAGATGGCGCCGGGGGAGCCCTTCGACATCAGGGTGGTGCCATCGATCGGGTCGACGGCGAAGTCGACGTCGGGTCCGGTGCCGTCACCGACCGCCTCGCCGTTGTACAGCATCGGCGCTTCGTCCTTCTCGCCTTCGCCGATGACGACGACGCCCTTCATGGAGACGGAGCTGACCAGCTGGCGCATGGCGTCGACGGCCGCGCCGTCGCCGCCTTCCTTGTCTCCGCGGCCGACCCAGCGGCCCGCTGCCATCGCGCCTGCCTCGGTGACGCGGACCAGCTCGAGTGCGAGGTTGCGGTCGGGTGCCTCGCGGCGGCTGGGGGCGGGCGATGATGCCGTCATTGCGGAGTGCCTCCTTGGCGTTGGTGTACGGGGGCAATTGTCGCATTCAGATCTGGCACGGTCGTGCACCACCTCCTCGGACGCCCGCTGACAGCCCTGGTCGGCGTCGAGTGGATACTGGTAGCCGTGGCCCAGCAGAAGCACCGGATCTTCAACGACTATCGCGACCTGTTCTGGTCGCTGATCCCGTTGGTGCTGATCGCGATCGTGCTGGCGGGCGCCGCGAGCCAGTGCACGGTGGCCACGAACGGCCCGACGCAAGGTCAGGTGCCGCATTTCGACGCCGACTCGGCGCTGCGCTCCGACGCCAAGTCGCTGCCGTTCCCGATCCGCAACCCGGATCTTCCGCAGGACTGGGTGTCGAACTCGGGCAGCCGCGAAACCATCGTCGCCGCAGGTGGCGGCCCCGTGAGCACCGTCGGCTATCTGACCCCGCAGGGCACCTACATGCGGCTCTCGCAGAGCTCGGCTTCCGAGGAAGCACTGGCCAGGCACGTGCTCGGCTCGCGCTACGCCACCGGAACGCAGGACGTGGACGGGCAGAAATGGGTCGTCTACGCCGAGCCGACCGAGGAGTCGGCGTGGATCGCCGACCTGAGCGGTGTCCGAGTGCTGATCACCGGCGCGGGAAACGAGGCCGCGTTCACCACGCTGGCGCGGGCGGTCACCACCGCGCAGCCGCTGTCGAAGTGAGCGATTGACCTACTCGCCTGTGTCGTCGGCGTGCGACGCGATGGCGTCCTCCACGCGCTTGCGCGCACCGGCCAGATGCTGTTCGCAGCGGGTCGCCAGTGCCTCGCCGCGTTCCCAGAGGGCGAGCGAGTCGTCGAGATCGAGGCCGCCCTGCTCGAGCATCTTGACCACATTGACCAGTTCGTCGCGGGCGCGTTCGTAGCCGAAGGCGGCGATCTCGGCGAGGGTGTCGGCGGGCTCGGTTCCGGCGTCGGGCACGATCATTTCCCCTTGTCGTCGGTGGCGGGTGTCAGGCGCTGGGTGCCGAGCGCGGCGGCGGTGACGGCGCCGTCGGCGACGCGGATGCGGAGCTGGCTGCCCGCTGGGGCGTCGGAGATCGCGCGGACCACGTGACGTTCCGGTCCGGCGACACGCTGCACGACAGCGTAGCCACGGGCCAGCGTCGCGGCGGGACCGACGGCGGTGAGTTTTTCGCGCAGGTGCACGGCCGCGGTGGATTCGGTGCGCAGCGTCTGCTCGACCGTGCGGCGCGCCGCCAGGCGCAGCCGCTCCACCTCGTCGTGGCGGTGCCGCAGTTCGCGCAGCGGATCGGCGAGGACGGGGCGCGAGCGCAACTGGGCGATGATGTGGGTTTCGCGCTGCACCCAGCCGCGCAGCGCGGCGGCCGAGCGGGCCCGCATCTCGCGCACACCGGCGAGTTCGGCGGCGGCGTCGGGGACGATGCGTTTGGCGGCGTCGGTGGGTGTGGCGGCGCGCACGTCGGCGACGAGATCGCTCAGCGGCGCGTCGGGTTCGTGGCCGATCGCGCTGACGATCGGGGTGGTCGCGGCGGCGATGGCCCGGCACAGCGCCTCGTCGGAGAACGGCAGCAGGTCTTCGGTACTGCCGCCGCCGCGGGCGAGCACGATCACGTCGACGGCGGGGTCGCGATCCAGCGCGGCCAGCGCGTCCAGCATCTGCGGCACGGCCGTCGGTCCCTGTACCGCGGTGTTCTTCACAACGAAACGGACTGCGGGCCAACGGTTCTGGGCGACGGTCAACACATCGCGTTCGGCGGCGCTTGCCCGTCCGGTGATCAGCCCGACCGTGCCGGGCAAGAACGGCAGCGGCCGCTTGAGCCGCGGATCGAACAACCCTTCCGCCGCGAGCAGCGACTTCAACCGCTCGATCCGCGCGAGGAGTTCCCCGATGCCGACGGGCCGGATCTCGGTGACCCGCAGCGACAGCGTGCCGCGCCCGGTGAAGAACTGCAGCTTGCCGTAGACGACGACCCGGCTGCCCTCGGTCAACGGAACGGGACTGCGCCGCAACAACTCCGGATCACACGTCACCGACAGCGACATATCCGCCGAGGTATCGCGCAGCACCAGGAAGGCGGTGCGCGTGCCGGGCCGCAGATTGATCTGGGTGACCTGCCCCTCCACCCACACACTGCCGAGCCGGTCGATCCACTGCGCGACCTTCACCGCGACCGAACGCACCGGCCACGGCTGCTCCGCCGAACTGCCCGGTGCGCCTGCCTGCGCGGCAGTGCCGGAGCCGTCCTCAGTCATACGTCAGGTATACGCGGCGCTACCGACACAAACAAAAGCGGCCGCAACCGGCGCCGGTGGCGCGGATTGCGGCCGCATCGAAGTCGGAGGGAGAGAGCCCTACTGCGCCTGCACCGTCGCGATGCGGTTGGTCAGCATGGTGACGAAGGGAGCGCGGGCGCGGGTCTGCTGCTCGAAGGCCAGCAGCTGCGCCAGCTCCTCGACGGTCAGCATGCGCAGCCGGGCGCGCAGCTGGGCCAGCGTCATCGCCGGGTAGTCGTAGCGGACGGCGACCTCGGGGGCAGCCACCTCGTCGGCCTCCGGCTCGGCGGCAGGCTCCTCGGCGGGCTCGACGGCCTCGGTCTCGAGCAGCAGCAGCGACGCGGGCGCGGCCTTGCCGTTGGCCTGCTCGGCCGGGAGCTCCTCGGTGTACAGATCGAAGCGGCTGGCGTGGCCGTTGGTGGCGACCGCGGGCTCGGGCGCGATGTCCTCGTCGAAGGTGGCCCACTCCGGCTGCTCCTGCGGAGTCGAACCTAGCCGTTCGAACACGAGGTCACCCTTGAGCGCGAGGCTGGTGACGAACTGCTGCACATGCATCGTCGTCTGCAGCACGCGACTCAGCGCGGTGATCGGGAAATTGACCGCGGCGACGGGTAACCGCCGGGTCTCTTCTAAGGCGTACACGGCGGCACCGGCGGCGACCCTGGCCACGAACGGAGGACGGAACATGGTCCCAGCCTGCCGCAAACCGCCTGTGATGCAAAGGTCCAGGCTGCCCGGATGTGACTTTCGCCCCCCGATCCGCCCTGATCCCGCCCGCGCGACGCACGTAAGCTGTGGATCATGACCTCGGCAATTCCCTTGAACGTCGGTATCACGCGCTCCGCGGGCGCGTCCGCTGCCGGTGGCAAGCGCGTGCTGCTGGCCGAGCCGCGCGGCTACTGCGCAGGCGTCGACCGCGCCGTCGAGACCGTGGAGAAGGCGCTGGAGAAGCACGGCGCCCCGATCTACGTCCGCAAGGAGATCGTGCACAACCGGCACGTGGTGGAGACGCTACGTGAGCGCGGCGTCATCTTCGTCGACGAGACCGACGAGGTGCCGGAGGGCGCGCTGGTCGTGTTCTCCGCCCACGGTGTCGCGCCGATCGTGCACGAGACCGCCGCCGCACGGAACCTGCGCACCATCGACGCGACCTGCCCGCTGGTCACCAAGGTGCACCAGGAAGCCAAGCGCTTCGCCCGCGACGACTACGACATCCTGCTGATCGGCCACGAAGGCCACGAGGAAGTCGAGGGCACCGCCGGTGAGGCGCCCGAGCACGTGCAGCTGGTCGACGGCCCCGACTCGGTGGACAAGGTCTCCGTGCGCGATCCGTCGAAGGTGATCTGGCTGTCGCAGACCACGCTGTCGGTCGACGAGACCATGGAGACGGTCCAGCGGCTGCGGGAACGGTTCCCCACGCTGCAGGATCCGCCGAGCGACGACATCTGCTACGCCACCTCCAACCGCCAGACCGCGGTCAAGGCGATGGCTCCCGAATGCGATCTGGTGATCGTGGTCGGCTCGCGCAACTCCTCCAACTCGGTGCGGCTGGTCGAGGTCGCCCTCGGCGCGGGCGCACGTGCCGCGTACCTGGTCGACTACGCCCGCGAAGTCGACCTCGCCTGGCTCGACGGCGTACAGACGATCGGCATCACCTCGGGTGCGTCGGTGCCGGAGATCCTGGTGACCGGTGTGCTCGACCTGCTCGCCGAGCACGGCTTCGGCGAGGTGCAGCCGGTGACGACGGCCAACGAGACGCTGGTGTTCTCGCTGCCGCGTGAGCTGCGCGCCGCGCGTCGCGATGCGGCGCCGCAGGACTGACTGAAGCCCATAAAGAAGGAATCCCCGTCGCGTGATCGCGGCGGGGATTCTTCGTTTTCCTACACGTTGTCGGGTCGGCGCCGTTCGGTGCGGCCGGTGTCGGCGCGGTCGCGGTAGCGCACAGTCGGCTGCGGGTGCGGCTGTGGGTCGGCCCGTCGGCGCGGCGTGCGCGCCGGCTCGGCCTCGCGCGGTGCTGCGCCGCCACGGCCCGATCGCGGTGTCCTGGCCGCGGCGGGAGCGCGCTTGGGGTCGGTCGCGCGTGGGGCGCGGCGGGCCGGGCTGGCCATGTCGACTTCGGTGGCCGGGTCGTCCAGGACGGCGGTGGCGCGGCGGGTGCGCCTGCGGGTCGCGTCGTCGAGGGTTTCCGGCCTGCGTCGCTTGGCCGGGTTGGGTTCGGTCTTGCGTTCGGTCCGGCGTTCGGTGGCGGGCCGCGCGGTGGCGGGGGCGCGCTTGGCGATCGCGATCCGGGCGCCGCCGATCGCCAGCACCAGCACGGTGGCCAGCATCATCGTCGGGAAGCGCTCCACCAGCGGGATGATCAGGTTCATCAGCACGTCTTTGATGGAGGTGGTGGCGCGCCCACCCAGCATCTGGCAGGCCAGCGGCACCGCGACGAACAGCAGCAGCGGCGGCATCACCATGGTGGAGAACAGGCCGCGGAACCGCACGGCGCAGACGGCGAGCACACAGCCGAGCACATACAGCGCCGAGAACGTGCCGGTCGGGTAGGTCTCGCCCCCGAGCGCGTCGATCAGGAACCCGAACATCGTCATGCCCGCGGCAAGCAGAATCGCGGCCCAGGCGGGGATGCCGGGCACCGAGGGCATGATCGAACGTTGCGGCGCGGGCACCCGGGGTCGCGCACGTTGGGAAGCAGCCACCCTATGACACTAACCGCACAACGCGCCGTCAGGCGCCGCGGCACGGGGATCTCAGCGGCGATCCTCGGCGTCGGCGAAGGCGACGACCCGCGGTCTGGTCTCGGTCGGCCGGATTGCCGGGAGCTCCTGATCGGCGATCCCGAGATCGTGCATCCGGCGCGCCGTGACCATCACCCGTGACTCCACGGAGCCGACGGTCGCGTTGAAAGCCGCTACTGCCTTACCGAGATTCACGCCCAGATTGTCCAGATGTTCGGCCACCTTGCCAACCCGCGTGTAGAGCTCCTTGCCCAATTGCTGCACCGTTGCCATATCGCGCGACAGCGCTTCCTGCCGCCAGCTGAACGCGACGGTGCGCAAGAGCGCGATCAGCGTAGTGGGGGTTGCCAGGATCACGTTCCGGCCGAACGCGTACTCCAGGAGCCCGGCATCGGTGGTGAGGGCGGCGTCGAGGAACGGGTCGCCGGGCACGAACAGGACGACGAACTCGGGCGCCGGATCGAAGGCCGTCCAGTACGCCTTGTCGGCCAGCTGGTCGACGTGGGCGCGCAGATGCTTGGCGTGGCGGGCCAGCAGCTGGTCGCGCGCGGTGGGGTCGTCGGTGGTCGCGGCGTCGAGATAGGCCGTGAACGGCACCTTCGCGTCGACGACGATGTGCCTGCCGCCGGCCAGCCGCACCACCAGGTCGGGCCGCACCCCGGCGCGATCGTCGCCGCCTGCGCGGTGGACCTGGGTGTCGAAATCACAGTGCCTTGTCATGCCGGCCAGCTCGACGACCCGTTCCAGCTGGATCTCGCCCCAGCGACCGCGGACCTGCGGCGCGCGCAGCGCCGCGACCAGCTGACCGGTCTGATCGGAGAGCCGATGCGAGGTGCGCTGCATCCCGGCGACCTGCTCCCGCAATCCCGAGTACGCGTCGATCCGGTGATGCTCGACCTGGCGGATCTGCTGCTCCAACGCGCCGACGGCATCGCGCAGCGGATCGACCATCGCCCCGATCGCGGCCGAATGCCTGCGCGCCGCATCCTCGTTCGCCGCGTGCAGCGATTGCTGCAGCAACCGCTGATTGTCCCCGGCGGCGGCGAGCCTGGCCTCCGCGGCGACGGCGCGTTGCCCGCCCCGGGCGGAATGCCCCAACCAGCCGAGACCGAACCCGGCAGCGAATACCAAGACGAGCGCGACGAGCATCGAGGCGGTCATAGCGGCGATAGTGCCCGAGCCCACCGACAAACTCGCAATCACCGAGCAACCCGGCGTGGTGACTCGCCGGTGAATGACCCTCGTGTAGTGCGTCGAGCCAACTGCCTGGTTCTAAACTGCCAGGCTTGTAACTCCGCCCTCGGACTGGCTGCCCGGAGGCGGGTTACGTCCAACACCTAGGTAGGTGTAGGGGCGGCTGACTGCGCCCCGCTACCCCACTGCTTCGCCGCGCGGGCGGCGATATTGTGAGAAGCGTTCCGGTCGGCGTGTTCAACGAAACCGCACGCCCGGCAACAGAATCTGGCTTGGTTGGGGCGGTTCGCCCGCCCCGTGTGCCCACATTTCCGGCAGGTTTGGGAGGTATAGGCGGCGTCCACGAACACGACGACTACTCCGGCGCGGCGTGCCTTGTATTCGATGAACGACCCGAGTTGATGGAACCCCCAGGAGTGCAGTGCGGCCCGTTGGGGCTTGCGGAGCCGAACCCGCTCACGGATTCCGGTCAGTACCTCGAGACCGATTCCGTGGGCGGTGCGTTGCGCCTCGACCACAATGCGTTTGCTGATCTGATGGTTGATCTCGATTGCGCGGCGAGACTCTTTGCGTCGCTGCCGTTTCAAGACCCGCTTCGCGGCCCTGGTGCCTTTCGCCTGTAGCTTCCGGCGCAGCTCCTGCTGGCGTTCGCGATGGCGGCGTAGTGCGCGCCCTGCCGCCCGGTAGCCGGTACTGGTTGTGGCGATGTTCGCCAGCCCAAGATCCACTCCGATCCAGCCGGCGGGTTCCGGTGTCTCAGGTTCGGGGATATCACAGGTCGCGTACAGGAACCACACCCCCTTTCGGTGGACGAGGTCGGTTTCGCCTTGCCGGTATAGCTGGAGGGCTTGCAAGTGATCCGCGGACCCGGTGAAGCAGAGATTCTTCATCCGGCCCGCCGTGGTCCAGATGGAGACTGTTCGGGTGTCGTACTGCCAAGATAGGCACCGGTCATCGAATGGTTGAGCAGCGTCGGGCCGAAACCGGATCGGTGAGCTCTCGACCCGCTCACGGCGGCGGCTACCCTTCGGCCCGTAGTTCCCGGCGATTAGATTCGCGGCGCGGGTTGTGTAGGCGTCAGCGACCTTCCGGATCACATGCAGCGCGGGCTGCGCCGACAGACCGACCGCTTTGACCTGTGAGTAGTGCTTGCGTTGCAGCTCGGTCCGACCGCGCCTGGCGGCAGTCTGCGCCTGTTCGGCGAGCCATGTTGCGGCGGTGTTGGTGGTGCGGAGAGTGCCGGCGAGTGCAGCAGCTTGCTCCGGAGTCGGGAGCAGCTTCACCACCACGACCAGCTGCACCCCGTCACGATAGCATCTGGCTATGCTTTCTCGGTGGGTGCGGCAGAAGTTCCCGACCGCACGCGAAAGTACCTGTAGGAGAATCATTTGTGGTCGTCGTCGTACATCGCGAGTCGAGTGGTGGGCGCCGTTGGCGATGGTCATCGAGCTCATGTGAACCAGCAGCGACCGGCGTGGAGTTCGGTCCCCCATTCCTCCCGAGCCCAGGGCTGGTGTTTCCTTGCCGAACCACAGTTGAATTCTGTCGGGGGTGTGGCCTAAGTTTCGCGGCATGCGGATCCTGCATACCTCCGATTGGCACATCGGGCGCACCTTCCACGGTGTCGACCTGCTGGCCGACCAGGCACGGGTGCTGGCATCGATCGCGGAACTGGTCGCGGCCGAGTCCGTCGACGTGGTCGTGGTGCCGGGCGACGTCTACGACCGGTCCATTCCGAATGCCGACGCCATCGCGGTCTGCAACCGCGGCTTCGAGGCGATCAGGGCAGCGGGCGCGCTGATCGTGGCGACCTCGGGCAACCACGATTCCCCCGCCCGGCTCGGTGCGGGCGCCAGCTTCGCGGCGGCGGGCGGGCTGCATCTGTGCACCCGGGTGTCCGACGCCGATCGGCCGGTGCTGATCGCCGACGCGCACGGCGAGGTGGCCTTCTACGGCATCCCGTATCTGGAGCCGGAGATCACCCGCGCCGAACTGGGTGTGCCGCAGGCGCGGTCGCACGCGGAGATCCTCGATGCGGCGATGGGGCGCATTCGCGCCGATCTGGACGGCAGGCCGGGCACGCGCTCGGTGGTGCTCGCGCACGCGTTCGTCGTCGGCGGGGAGGCGACGGGTTCGGAGCGGTCGATCTCGGTGGGCGGGGTCGAGACGGTGTCGATGTCGGCGTTCGACGGGATCGACTATGTGGCGCTGGGCCACCTGCATTCGCCGCAGACCCTCTCGGAATCGGTGCGCTACAGCGGTTCTCCGCTGCCGTACTCGTTCGCCGAGAATTCCCACCGCAAGGCGGTCTGGATCGTCGACCTCGACGCCGGCGGTCTGGCCGCGGCGCACCGCCACGAGCTACCGCTGGTGCGCGGGCTCAGCAGGCTCACCGGCAGGCTCGACGAACTGCTCACCGATGCCGGATTCGCCGATGCCGAACAGCATTACGTCTCGGCCACCCTCGTCGACAGCACCAGGCCGGTCGATCCGATGCGTAAGCTGCGCGAGCGGTTCCCGCACGCCGTGCACGTGGAATGGGCTCGCCCCGAGGGCAATCCGGAGTTGCATTACCGCGAGCGGGTGCACGGCCGCCGCGATGTCGAGGTGGCGGCGAGTTTCCTGACCGACGTGCGTGGGGAACCGAGCAAGGGGGAGATGGTGTGGGTGGAGCGGGCCTTGGCTGCGGCAGTGCGTGAAACCGATTCGGGCCGTGTGGAATCGGAACGGGACATCGATGGCGCGGATGCCATGGACGTGTCCGCGTGAGCCTTCCGCGCGGTGGAGCTGACCGTCGGCATGTCGATGCCGTGCCCGGCGCGGTAGCCGGTGGTGTGGCATGAGACTGCATCGACTCGAGATGGTCGCCTTCGGTCCGTTCGCCGACAGCACCGTCGTCGACTTCGACGCGCTCGGCGCCGACGGACTTTTCCTGCTGCACGGGCACACCGGTGCGGGCAAGACCACCGTGCTCGACGCGATCGCGTTCGCGCTGTACGGCAGTGTCCCCGGCGCGCGGGGCGAGGGCAAGCGGCTGCACTCCGACCACGCCGACGCGCAGACGCCGCCACAGGTCACGCTCGAAGCGACAGTCGGTGGCAGGCGCCTGCGGCTCGCCCGCAGCCCTGCCTTCGAACGGCCGAGCAGCCGAGACAGCACCAAGTTCACGGAGATCAAAGCCAAGGGCACCCTCGAATGGCTCGACGGCTCGGGCGAGAACCTGTCCAGGCTCACCGATATCGGCGACGAGGTGCTGCGCCTGCTCGGCATGAGCGCCGACCAGTTCTTCCAGGTCGTGCTCCTGCCCCAGGGTGACTTCGCCCGATTCCTGCGCGCCGAGAACGAAGATCGCGAGAAGCTGCTCGAAAAGCTCTTCGACACCCAGCGATTCGGCACCGCCGAACAGTGGCTCGCTGATCGTCGTCGCGCGTCCGCGGCCGATCTCGACACCCGCAAGCAGGGCATCGACCGGCTCATCACGAAGGTCGGTATGGCCGCGGGCTACAGCGGTTCGGAGTCGGTCGGCGTCCTCGACGCGGTCAGCTGGTCGCAAGATCTGCTGGCGGTGGCCCGCACCGCGCTGGCCGAGGCCAACACGAATGCCGAACTGCGGCACAAGGAATCGGCCGAAGCGCGCACTGAGGCCGAGGAGCAGCGGCGTATCGCCGGGCTGCACGCCCGGATGGCGGCTGCCCGCGCGGAACTGGCGACCTACACGGCGGAGGCGCCGCGCCGTGCCGAGCTGGAACGCGAACTCGAACAAGCCCGCCGGGCCGAGCCGGTCGTTCACGCCATCGACGAGGCGCGATCGGCGGTCCGCGCGCTGCGTCGTGCCGAGTCGTCGACCCGAACTTTCGCCGGTGAGTTGGCCATCCAGCTAGGTGCCGAGGCAGCTGCCGACATCGCGGGGATCGACCTGCTGACGGTTGTTCTCGACGAGCAGACCGATGCGGCTGTGAGCCTTGATGTCTCGGCTTACGCGTCGGACGGACGGCCCGCGCAATCAGGTCCTGGCGCCAGGCAGCCCAGCCGATCAGTCGCCCCGGGCGGCTCAACCGGCGCGGACGATGCGCAGTCTGCACGCCGATCGGTGCCGAGCGCCGGGAAGGTTGCAACTTCATCCGAGACGGAGGTCATACAGCACTCTCGGCCGGGAGCCGGGTGGTCTGTCGACCGCCTCCGTGTGCGGGATGTCGAGGGTGACCTCGATGGCGCGGCCAGCCAGTGGAATGGCCTGCTCGGTGTGCTCGGTGAGGTGCGGGCCGATGCGGATACCGCGCATCAGCTCACCGCCGACCTCGCCGCGCACGAGGCCGAAGCGGCTCGCCTGACCGAGCGGGCGACCGCGCTGGCTCAGCGCCGCGTCGAGTTGCCCGCCGTGATCGCCGGGGCGGGGGAGCAGTTGCGGGAGGCGACCGACGCGGCCGCCGCACTGCCCGGACTGCGCACCGAACTCGGCAAGTGGCAGGAGTCGGCGGCCGCCGCCGTCGAATTGGCCAAGCAGCGACCGGCTTTGGATCGCGCGCAGGCCGAGTTCGACACCGCCCGGCGAAACCATCTCGATGCCAGGGAACGCGTACTCGATCTGCGCTCGCGTCGCCTGGCAGGCATGGCCGCCGAACTCGCGGGCGCGCTCGCCGTCGGCGCACCGTGCGCGGTGTGCGGGTCCGCCGAGCACCCTGAGCCCGCGCGGCCCACCGATGACGCGGTGTCCAAGGACGCCGAGGACGCCGCCACCGCCGCCGAGCAAGCGGCCGAAGCGGCCCGCGACCGGATCGCCGAGCGCATCGGCGTCATCGAACGCGAGATCGAGGCACTGATCGCCCACGGCGGCGACGCCGACCCGGTCACCCTGGCCGACGGCGTCCGCGCCGCCACCCACCGCTTCGACGACGCGGCCGACACCGCCGATCGCGTCGCCGCCCTCACCACCCGCCTCGACACCCTGCGCGCCGAGGAAACCGCCCTGCACGAGCAGTCCCGCGACCTCGACGCCCGCCTCGGCACGGCCACCGCCACCATCGCGGCCACCCGCACCCGCCTCGACGAACTCACCCGCCGCCTGCGCACCGCCGCGGGCGCCGACGACTCCGTCGACGCCCGCACCACCCGCCTCGAATCCCTCGTCACCGCCGCCACCGCCCTGCGCGCCGCCCGCCTCGAGGAATCCACCGCCCGCGACGCCGTCCGGCAGATCGCCACCCGCGTGGAAAACCTGGCTCGCGCAGCCGGTTTCGTGCCCAAAGGTTACGACGAGGCCGACCTCTCGAATACCCACGCCGCGCCCCCGGACGCGACAGCGGATGCCCCCGTGGCCGACGACGGCACCGGAACAACGGCCGCTTCGGCGAAGGATGGAGGTGCCAGTTCGGGGGATGGATCGGCGGCCGACGCCGGGACGGTGGCTGCTTCCGTGGCCGGCGGTCGTGCAGGGTCGGCGCCTGATTCGGCGGCTGGGCCAGGGGGAGCAGGTGCTTCGGCGGCCGAAAGGAGTCCAGGGGCGGCGGATGCGTCCGAGGCAGGTGGAGATGCCGGGGCAGGGAGTAGTTCGGCGGTCGATGGTGGCGCAAGGACACCGGACGCTTCGGGAGTCGACGGCGGTCTCGGAGTTCAAGCCGCTTCCGCCGGCGGCGATTCGGGCGGCCGGGCGGATTCGCGTCCAGGACGCGGTGCACGTCCGGTTCGCATCGAGCCCGACATGCCCACTCTGTTCGACCTTTTCGACGACGACCTGGTTGACGACGAACCGGGGCCGGAGGCCGAACCGGCACCACCGCGCGACGACGTCGCGCTCCTCACGGCCTACGCCCAAGTCGTCACCGCCGTCGCCCGTACCGCGCAGCAACAGTCGGCCATCGAGGCCGAACTCACCGCCGCCGACCGGGCACGGGCCCACGCCGACGCGGTGCTGGCCGAACCGCAGATCCAGGCGGTCGCCGAACAGGTCCCCGGCGACCTGACCGCGCTGGAACAGCGCTTCGCCGAAGCTCAGCGCGCGCTGACCACAGCGGTCGCCACGCAGTCGGCGGCGGCGGAGCGGGTCGCGCAGCTGGAACAGCTCGGTACCCAGCTGTGGGGTGAGGTCGAGCGGATCGCGCCGAGGCAGCGGGAATTCGACGAACTGGCCACGCTGGCCGAGGTGGTCGCGGGGCGTGGCGAGAACAATCGCCGGATGTCGTTGCGCTCCTACGTGCTCGCCGCTCGCCTCGAGGAAGTCGCGGTGGCGGGATCACTGCGACTGCGCCGGATGTCCGGCGGCCGCTACGAATTCGTCCACTCCGACAAGGCGGGACCGCGCGGTAAACGCGGTGGCCTCGGCCTCGATGTGCGCGACGACTACACCGGCGCCATCCGCTCCGCGAATACCCTCTCCGGCGGCGAAACCTTCATGGCCTCACTGGCTCTCGCCCTTGGCTTGGCCGATGTGGTCGCCGCCGAATCGGGTGGTCTCGTCCTGGACACTCTATTCATCGACGAGGGATTCGGCAGCCTGGACGCCGACACCCTCGACGCGGTGATGGGCGTGCTCGACGAACTACGCGCGGGCGGTCGCGTCGTCGGCGTCGTCAGCCACGTCGACGAGATGCGGCAGCGGATTCCCAGCAGGCTCCACGTCGTCCGCGGCCGCTCCGGTTCCCGGCTCGAGGCCACCGTCGCCTGAGCCGGTGTCCCGCAGCATCGCGACGGCGAGCACCGAGCCCGCCGCCGCCAGTCCGGCGGCGGCGAGGAACGCCATGGCCAGCCCCGGTAGCTTGGCGCTGTAGGGGGGGGCCCCCGACCAGTAGGTGCCCAAAATGGGCCCCCGAAACAGCCCCCAGACAACCC
>NZ_JBHXAY010000139.1:0-15614 GCF_042728775.1 Nocardia sp. NPDC060259 | reverse complement strand
TTCTCGCCGAGCTCGGCGAGAACGGCGAGCAGGTCAGCGGAACTGCAATCTGCTTGAGCCGATGGGCGGATGGCGTCTCGAAATCCTCCGGCCTCTTGCATCGCACGCCGCCAGTGGATGTGATTGCAGCGGTTTCTCGGTCGTGCTGCCGCGGTGTCAAGCTTCCGGTCCAGGTACGGCCGAACGTTGTGACGGTGAAGCGGCTCGATGACTTGCGACGCTGGCTTCGGGTTCGGGTTCGAATTCTGATGTGGGGAGAGCGGCTCGGACGGCGTCCTCGATCGCTTCGCCGGTGGCTGGTCCTTGCTCCTCGCTCGGCAGTGGGGGCAGGTGGTTTCGGGCGCGGATGATGCGTTCCTGCGTGGTCGGTGGGAGCACGCTGCCTGGGTCAGGCTCCGGGGCTGTGGTCGTGGTGCGGCGCAGGCTCGCCAGCGACGAGCGCACTTGGGTGTCGACGACTTCGCCCTGCGCCGCGGCCACCGCTACGGCACGATCCTGATCGACATGCAGACCAGGCGCCCTATCGACGTGCTCACCGACCGCACCGCCGCCACGCTGGCGGCATGGTTGCGGGCACATCCCGGTGTCGAAATCATCTGCCGCGACCGGGCAGGGGCCTACGCCGAAGGCGCCACGAAAGGCGCACCTGACGCGATCCAGGTCGCTGATCGGTGGCACATTTGGCACAACCTCGGCGATGCCGTCGAACGCACCGTCGCACGGCATCGCGCTGCACTGACTGCCGCAAATCCACAAGTCAGCGCACCCCAACGACCCGACATCGCCGATGTCGCAGCCGATCTGCATGGTGGGCCCGTCGAACCGCAACTCAGGACCGGGTCGCGGTCCGCACCCGTCAGCGCTACGCCGCGGTCCACGCATTGCTTGCCGAAGGCCGCAGCATGCGCGGCATCGGTATCGAGTTGGGGTTGGCGCGCGGCACCGCACGCCGGTTCGCTCACGCCGAATCTCCGGACGAGCTGCTGGTCAACAATCGCACCGGATACCGGCGAAGCATCCTCGACGAATACAAGCACTACCTGCACCAACGGTGGAACGAAGGCCACACAAACGCCACGAGACTATTCGAGGAGATCCAGACGCGCGGCTTCCGAGGCAGCGAGAAGATCGTGCGGGCCTACCTGCATTCCTTCCGCACGACCGCCCACATCCCCAAGCCTCCACCCAAACCCCCGGCAGTCCGACGGGTCACATGCTGGATAATGACCAACCCCGTCAACCTCGACTCCGACGACCAAACGCGCCTCGGTGCGATCCTGTCCGTCAGCCCGGAACTGGCATCACTCGTCGGCCATGTTCGCGAATTCGCTGTGATCATGGGAGAGCGCCGCGGACGAGAACTCGAAAGATGGATGGCCGCAGTCGATTCCGACGACCACCCGGCGCTGCACTCGTTTGTTCGTGGTCTGCGCCGCGACCAGGACGCGGTCACCGCCGGCTTCACGCTGCAATGGAGCAGCGGAACCGTCGAAGGCCACGTCAACCGCATCAAAATGCTGAAACGACAGATGTTCGGCCGAGCGAAGCCCGACATCCTAAGAAAGCGAATCATGTTGAGCGACTGAGGAACTCAACTGACGGTTCACGGAAATTGGGCCAGATCCGGTTTTCGAAGAGCGTCGACAGCGGGGCCGTACTTGTATTCAGGGCTCATCCCCGCTCGCGCGGGGAGCACCTGCTGCAGGCCACGCTTCATCGCCGCCGCCCGGGCTCATCCCCGCTCGCGCGGGGAGCACCCGATGAGCCGCTCCCACGGGCTTCCCGCGTAGGGCTCATCCCCGCTCGCGCGGGGAGCACTCGGCGCCTTCACCGTCCCACGACCACGACACGGGCTCATCCCCGCTCGCGCGGGGAGCACGCGATGGGCTTGTGAGCTGCGGTCATGGGGTCGGGGCTCATCCCCGCTCGCGCGGGGAGCACTGCTCAGCCTTGGCCTTGGCGATCTCGAGCTGGGGCTCATCCCCGCTCGCGCGGGGAGCACACACGAACCCCTGCACGAGCGGCGTGCGGATCGGGCTCATCCCCGCTCGCGCGGGGAGCACCGGAACGGTCACCTTCACGCGGTACAGGCACGGGGCTCATCCCCGCTCGCGCGGGGAGCACGTTGCGGATCGGCTCGCCGTTCGCCATCGCGTGGGCTCATCCCCGCTCGCGCGGGGAGCACTACCTGCCGCGCGCCGGCGAGAACTTCGCCCGGGGCTCATCCCCGCTCGCGCGGGGAGCACCGCCCGCCGAGCACTTCCTGCATCCAGTCTCGGGGCTCATCCCCGCTCGCGCGGGGAGCACCGCACCTCGCTCAGTCGCGGGCTCGCGGAATGCGGCTCATCCCCGCTCGCGCGGGGAGCACGCCACCCGCGCGGTGAACGGCGGCCTGAACGGGGGCTCATCCCCGCTCGCGCGGGGAGCACTCGGTGATGTTCTCGAGCAGATCGGCGCCGAAGGGCTCATCCCCGCTCGCGCGGGGAGCACTGTCACGCGGCCACGAAGGGCTCGGATTCGATGGGCTCATCCCCGCTCGCGCGGGGAGCACGGATTCGGACTATCAATGTCGCCCCGGAAGCGGGGCTCATCCCCGCTCGCGCGGGGAGCACATCGAGGATGGCGTTAGGGAATTGACCGAACAGGGCTCATCCCCGCTCGCGCGGGGAGCACCAGATTACCGAACCCGCCGACACCACCGCCGGGGGCTCATCCCCGCTCGCGCGGGGAGCACCAGCAACGTTTGCAGGAACGTTTTCAGCGCGCGGGCTCATCCCCGCTCGCGCGGGGAGCACACCGGGTTCTCGCCGCCGATCACGCGCTGCACGGGCTCATCCCCGCTCGCGCGGGGAGCACCTATTCACGGTGATGGTGCCGGTAGTAGGGGCGGGCTCATCCCCGCTCGCGCGGGGAGCACACTAATTGACCTGCGCCTTTTCAGCTCAATCGGCCGATTCTCATTTACTTTTGGCCGTCCTCCCGCACCGCCCACACATTCCGTGCAGTCGCTACACCTGCCAACTTCGCAATGCGGTCAAGACAGGATCGCTCAACGATTCGGTCTGCGCCCCTGCTTGATTCGGCCTCACAGTGCAGACTTGCTGGCCCCGCCCGTGTTCAAGACTTCAAACATAGGTTCGCACACCTCGCCCGGTATCGAGGCCAGCCTGGGGCCATCCCCACATGCGCGGGGAGAGAGACATGCCTACGGCCTAAACCGATGCTGCACTAGGGCTCATCCCCGCGATACGAGGACTGGATCATGTACACGCGGCCCAAACCAAACATACCGGACTCCCTCGATAGCCTCACCCCAGCGTTGTTCGATTGCCTACTGCAGCATCCGACTGCAGGATCGCCGTTCGGACACCTCTCATGTCAGTCGGGAATGCGGCGAACTGCCATGGCGGGGGCACTTGGCTCGCCGGTACCGGTCTCGCGCTCAGAGAGGTCATTCAGAACGGGCAGGACGAGGACACAGCGAAGCCGGTACACCATCTCGCCCAAGACAATCCGCCCGCCTGCAGATAGGACCCACAGCGCGTTGCCCATCACCCAGATCGTCAGCGGATTCGCTACCACATCGTGCCAGGGACCGTTGGAGGTACCACATACGAACAAGGCCCAGGGGATCACAGAAACACAGAACGTCCCTGCGGATGCAGTGATAGACAGCACAAGCTGACGCGAATAGGTGGGTGCTGAGATCAGGAGCTTCGTCCCATCCGCGGACCTGCCACTGCCCGGCCGGTGCTGGATGACCATCACTTCTCCCATTCCAAGAGCGGCAGAACACCGACTCCTACATTCCCTGCTGCACCCGGTCATCCGCACCCTACCGCCAGCCGCGAAGGTAACAATGCTTCACTAGTTGACAGACTACGCACACTTCACCCGGCGTGCAATCGCCGTGGCACTAATTGTTTTGAAGCGCAACACATCTGAGCGCACGGCGAGGTACGCAGCCGGATCCCGCGGCTGCGGTCGGCGAGAAACAACGGACGTGATTCGACCAAGGCGAGTCCCGAGGTGGAGTCAGTCATCGGTCTCTGGCTGCCGATGTTTAGCCTGATGGGCACGGCGGTATCGGCTAGCCTTGCTCCAACCCGGGCGGGCTCGCCCGCTAGTTCCGTCGCGGGTGTGCGGTCGGAGCATGAGATAGATGCCGTCGATGTCGATCGGTTCCCAATCGTGGCGGTGGGTTTTGAACGCCATACGTTGTTCGCCGCGGGTGGTGTGGATCATGATCGCGCGGCCGTCCTTGCAGAGCTCGATCACACGCTGCCAAGCAAGATCCCGCACGCGCGCGCTGACCACACCGACGAACACACCCGGGCTGACCTCAAGGAACCAACGGGTCAGGTGCCCGCGAAGTCCAGCTGGACAGGCGGTGAGGACCAGGACTACCACGGCGGGTCCTCGTCGGCATAGGAGATCCCAGCTACGAGGTTGCCTTTGCGGTCCCACAGTTCCACGACGTCGCTGTCCCATTCCTCGGCGTCGCCTTCACGGTCGGGCACAAGCAGCTCGTAGATGTCGGAACAGCAGCGTGCCAACAGGTTTCCTGCATGAACTGCGTCGCGGACAGTGCGACGGGTGACTCCCCCGATATCGTCGCCGCCTTCGGCCGCGATCAGTGCTGCGGCATCGAACGCCGCCGGGATCGCGTACTCGGCCTTGTACAGATCGGCCAGGTCGAACACGAAGGACCGCTCGTGTCCGGTGTGGACGAACCCGAGCCCTGGTGCGCAGCCGAGGGCGACGATCACCGCATGAGCCACCCCGTACAAGCACGTCGTCGCGGCCGAAAGGGCTTGGTTGACCAGGTCGGAGGAGCCGAAGTCGTTCGGGTTGTAGTCGCGGCGTTGCCATTCGATGCCGGTGCGCTGGGCGTGCTCGCGGTAGGTGCGGCGTACGCGGGCGCCTTCGCGTCCACGTAGTTGCTGCATGGTCAGGCCGGCGACGTCTTCGCCGGGGAATCGCATTTCATACATTTGCCGGGCGATCCGCAGTCGGCTGGTCTGGTTCGACACGGCTGCTGCTTGGGCTTCGAGCAGGCGTGAGCTGCGGGCCAGTGACCTGCCGTGGGCGTAGTAGCGCACGCCCCGCTCTCCTACCCAGACGACGGTGGATCCGCTTTCGGCGAGCAGCATCATCGCCTGGTGGGTGACACGGGTGCCCGGCCCAAGGAGCAGAGCACCGATTGCGGCGGCGGGGATGTGGACGACTCCGCGTTCGTCGGTGGAGGTGATCGCGTTGGCGTCGCGGTGCACGGTGGCGCGTTCGATGTAGATGAACGACAGTCGATCCCGCGCACGGACGAGTTCCCCGATCCGTGGCGGCCGCGTACCGGGGATGTCTTTCACGCCGGCGCCAGCGTGAGCAGCCCGCAGCCGTACCCTTTCGCGCGGCCTATCCCTCCGACGAGTGCTCCGCGCAGCAATTGCGGGTCGGTGACCTGCAGGGTGCCTTCGAACGTGGCGGTCGACAACGACACCTTCTGCGAGTGACGTTGGAACGTCACCGATCTACGGTCAGTGATGACGACGTCGGGTTCCTTGCTGTCTCCGCTGACGCATTGCCCGAGCTCGAACCCGTGATCAGCGGCCTTACGCTGCAGCCATTGCAGTTGGCCTTCCGAGTCGAGGCCGGTGGTTCGGCCGCGTTCGGTCGGGTCGTTGCGCTGCCGGTCCATGGCGCGGCGCACGGGATTGGCGGTGAGCCGGAAGTGCCATTGTTGTCCCGTGGCGAGGTCGTCGAGCAGGTCTCGGTAGTCGCGGGTGGCCCAGGTGCTGGTGGTCGGCCAGCCTGCCTGCTCGACCACGTGGGTGAAGTCCGGTCGTGTCGGGGAGACGACGTAGAGGTGAATGGTGTTCTCGGAGCGGTCGATTCGCCACAGCACCCGCCCGTCGCCGACCGGGCTGTGGTCGTCGGTGTGGTCGGAGGGTGGGAAGGATGCCATGACCGCGGCGTGGGTGACCTGGGGTGAGGACAGGAACAGGCGGGTGCCTTGGCGCGCGGGGTTGAGTGGAATTCGCGACAGGTACATCAGGCGCCTCCCAGCGCGGCGAACGGGTCGTGGCGTTTGGTGCCGTCAGGGTTGGTGATCTCGACCGCCGCGCTGACCACGCAACGCCACCCGTACTCGCGGCGTTGCGGATCGAGGTCCACGGGCACGTCGCGGACCCGTTCCAGCAGCGCCTCGTCGGGATCGCCGGGCAGCAGGTCACGGTAGATCGGCAGGTGCACCGTGGCGGGTTGCCGCTTGCGATACCACGGCGACGCTTGCCACGGTGTGCTGTTCAGTGCCTCTGTGAGAGTCTGGTCGCTGACCTCTCCCAGGACAAGTGGCTCGGTGACCGGGCAGGATCGGCGGCCGAGGTAGAGCGGGAAGGTAGGGGCTCGCAACGCGTCCCGGATCCCTTCCAACAGTGGGCGGTCGCCGTGGATCGCGGCCACGAATACCGCGTCGGCCAGGTAGTAGCGGTAGGACAGCGGGTAGCTTTCGCGGTCGTCGAGACTGCGTGCGACCTGGAAGTCCCGCACGAGCGAGCCTTGTTGGTCGATGCGGACCCCGAACCCGAGGCCGGTCAGTTCCTCTTCGATCGGGTCGGTGCGGCGGCGACCCTTGGCAGCGCAGATCAAGCCCAGCACACCGCTCTTGGACGGGTACTGCTGGGTTTCGCGGCGGGTGAACCGGCTCGCCACACCCCAAGACTGCAGGGGTGCAGCGAGTTTGAGCAGCAGAACGCTCACGATGCCACGCCGAGAGCGTCGCGCACCTGCGCGGCGACCTGATCGACCACCGCCGTCAGCGACGTCGGAGTGGCCAGTTCGCTGAGGACTTCCAGCCCGTTGGCGGCGACGACGACATAGTTGGTGGCATCGTTGCTGCCGTAGGCGGTTTCCAGGGCGTGGTAGCGCTCCAGCAGTTGCTTGGCCGCGCCCGCCGAGCGTGCACTGCCGAGGGCATCGACCGGTGACTCGAACGCGGTGACCAGGTTCACCGGCTGATCGGTACGCACACTGACCACAACAGCGTCGGGCAGGGTGCGGTTGGCGAACGTGTTCTGCTTGCCCGTGGGCATGCTGCGCACGAACGCAGTCAGGAAGTTCGCCACCGCGACCGCGGCCGCTTCGTTGTCGCCGAGGTTCTGCGCGAGCAGGTCGACATTGACGGTGGCGTAGCGGTACAGGGTGGAGGAGTTGAACTCGACCACACCGATCATCCCGGCGCCGGCGTTGTCTTCGGGGGCGCGGTCGTCGACCGCGGTGAAGTAGTCGAACTCGTTGTTGACCGAGTGCACGCTCAACGCGTGCGCGACCTGGGCGGCGGCGTCGACGTTGAGGTCGGCGGAGTCTGCGACCATCCGACCGAACAGGGCGACGTCGATGCTGTCGGCGCCGTTGGCGGCGGCCTTGGCCGCAGTCTTGTCCGAGACGCCGGTGGTGGCGGTCTCGATCGCCAGCTTCGCGAGACGGTCGATCTGTGTCGCGCTCAAGAACAGCAGATACTTGGACTGTTCGAGCTGATCGGCCGGGTCGGCACCGTCGTCGTCTTTGCCCTTCTTCTTGGGCTTTTCGAGTTTGATGCCGGCGTCCTTGATTACCTGTGCTGCTGCGGCGGCCGGGTCCTCCACGGCGGTGCCGATGCGTTCGGCGACGAGCTCCACGACCCGTTTGGTGCGCACACCCAGGGTGGCTGGGTCGACCAGTTCGCCGAACATCTTGCGGGTGGCTCGTTTCCAGGCCTGGCTCGATACCCGTGCGCGGCGCACGCCACCGTAGACGGCGGTCTTGGGGCTGCCGGTGTCGTCGCGGTTGATGTTGGACGGGGGAACGGTCTGCAGGATGTGGACGTCGACGAACATGCGGGTCACTGGTTGTCTCCGGTTTCAGAGGTAGCAGAAGCGGTGGTCGATGCGGGATTGCGGTGGTAGTCGCGACCCCACGAGAGCAGAACCTGATCGGCGTATCGTCCGGTGTCGAGCTTGTACAGATCGGCTGCCAGACGTGCATAGTCGAGGGGGATTTCGTGTGCGCGCAGCTGACCGATCAACCCGCGCAGGTGGGTCAAGCGTGCGTCGTGGTCGGTGGCGGTGCCGATGACGTGGAACCGGGAACGCACCGCGTCTTCGGCACCGGAGGAGGCACCGAGGCGGCGCACTGCGCCGCCGAGGCTGGCGTGGTCGCGGCGATGCATCGGCCGGGCGCGCGACTGCTGATGCAGAGCGTGCATCGTCATCGCGTCATAGCACGCCGACTCCCACGCGGTCGGTTCCTCCGGTGCCGGCACGGAGCCGTAGCCGGAGGATTCATAGGGCGCGACCGGCAGGCCTTGCAGGGTCAACGCCCACAGGTCCGGGAGCCGGCCGGGGGGAGAGCTGATTCCGCGACGTAGCTTGGCCATCGCCGCCAAAGCGTCGCTCTCGCGCCGGATGTAGGCGGCTTGGCGCCCCGAAATCCGCTGGTGGA
Organism: Nocardia sp. NPDC060259; assembly: GCF_042728775.1. Taxonomy (NCBI): domain Bacteria; kingdom Bacillati; phylum Actinomycetota; class Actinomycetes; order Mycobacteriales; family Nocardiaceae; genus Nocardia; species Nocardia sp. NPDC060259. Next base: position 7,139 of record NZ_JBHXAY010000139.1, on the reverse strand, counting down.
CATAGTCTTCCAGCGGACCGTATTTGCTGGTGGCGGCCTGTGGTGTCGCGGTCATCGGCGGTCTCCGTCGTCATCGGTAGGTTCAAAGGCTCCCGGCACGGCGTTGCGGAGCTGGGTCCGGTAGATCAGCTGCGCCACACCGGAGTCGAGCCAGCGATTGTCGATCTCTCGTCCGACCCAGGCAGGCTTCCCCGCGGCGCCCAGTGCGTCGGCAGCGTGTTGATCGATGATCGAGCGCACGATCCCATGCCACGTGCGGTACTCGTCGTCGAAGGCGTCGCTACGGGGGTCCAGGCCGGCCAGCCAGCGCCGAAAGGGCGCCTCGAGCGCGAAATAGCCTTCTTCGCGAGCTCGGGTGCGCGGCCCGTCCGGGTCCCCGCCGGCCGCGCGCGTCAGGTTGGCGACCAACGCGGTCAATGCTGAAACAGCTTTGTCGGCGCTGTCGACAGCGCGCGCAGCGATCGAGCGCAGCGTGGTATTCGACAGCAATCCGACACGGAACCCAATGGTGTCGTCGACGACTTCACCGACGACGGATTGCTGGTTGATGTAGTGCATTCCCACCGCGTGCAGGCGAACCGGGTGCGCAGGGTCCAAGACGTCGTCGACGACCAGGTGCTGAGCCCAGTGCACGACACCGGCGGTGATGCCGTTGCCCGCGGTCGGTGCCGAAGCCAGGTCATCGAGCATCGAGCTCATCCCCCGCCACAGTGACCGTTCCGGGTCATGGGTGCGCGGGTAGTGCCGAGTCTGGCCACCGGCCTTCTTGGTCTGGATCTCACTGTAGCGCCAGCCGCTCATCGGTTCGAGCAGGTGCTGGTTGAACGGTTCGAGAGGATCACCGTTGCACAGCACCACCCCGGTGACCTGGTTGTCGGTGGCTACCAATCGGATTCGTCGGCTCTGCCAGGTGGCTAGGTCGGCCGGGCCGGTCGGCTGCGGGTTGTCGCGAACACGGGGGCCGTCGGGGTCGCGTTCCCACGCCGGGATGTCGTCGAGGCGGTAGCGCTGTCCGTTGATGTCGAGCAGGACGAGGTTCAGCAGCAGCGTTTCGCGCAAAGTCGCGCCTTCAAGGAACACCCCGCCCAACGCTCCGGCGAAGCCGACCCCGATCGGATAGCCCTTGTTGTTTTTCACCCGCGGGTCCCCGGTCGCGCCGGTTTTGATCCCGGAGGGATCGAACCCATGTGCATGGACCAGCCATCGCGCGGCCTCGGCGAAGTCGATCTGCTGCAGGTGCCGGCCCGCGCGGGTGGTGAAGTATTTGGCTCCGTTGGGCACGTCGGCGATCAGCTTGTCCAACGCTCCCACCGCATCCCCGGCCGCTTTCAACCCCGCGACCTGGAAGAACGGCGCCACAGGGTCGAACAGTTCAAAACGTGCCCGGTGGTCATCGAGGTAGGTCTCGATCTCCCCAGTCGGCAGTGCGTCGAGCTCCCACAGCTGCGACCACACATCAACGGCCGATCCGGTCCTGGCGGCGACACTGCGTCGCAGGATCGCCAGCAGCAGGCGCAGGATCGCGAACGACTGGGTGGGTACCTCGCCGACGATGCCGGATAGTTCCGGTGCGCGGTGGAGCACCTCACGAATAGAGAGCAGTTCGACTTTCGCGGTCCGGTCGACCACCAGGATCCAGGGGTCCTCGACGAGGTTCAGCCCCGCTGTTGCCGTCGTCATCGCTGGGTGTCTGCTTCCTTGTTCGGTGTCACGACCAGCCCCAGGGCCAGGTCGTAGGTCAGGAGGTGTTGCGCCAATTCGGTGGACAGGTTCTCGTCCAGTTCGAGGACCAGTTCGCCTGCCAGCCAATGTGATTGCTGCCAGCCCGGATAGAAGGTGTCCTCTAGGGTCCGCAGCACGATGCCCATCCGGTTGTACCGGGTCAGGAAGGCAGGAAGACGGATGGTGCACTGCGCCAGCGTTTTCGCCAGCTTCGGATCGGGGCAGGCATCGGTGGGAACGACTCGGCCTCCCATCTCCGGGATCGTCGGCAGGACATGGACCCCGTCACCGACGCGTTGCACGACGATCGCTTCGATGCTGTCTTCGGCGTCACGGACCTGCGCTTGACCGCCGACACCGTCCGCGTCGTCGCGTACCCCGGCCACGAGCCAATCACGAATAGTCGAGTTCTCGGTGCGCGGCGGACCCAGCAGATAGTCACCGGCACGTTTGCGCTGATCGGCCACGTGAAGCGCCCACGCCGACTCGGCGTCTGCGAACATCTCCGCCCAGCCCGGAGGAACAGTGAAACCCTCGGCATATGCCTGCGTCACCAGGCCCGGAATGTCTGCGGGCACATTGACACCCGACGAGCGCCTACCGGTCAGGACTGCGGCCGCGCGTAGCAAACGTGCTCGGCCGTAGACCTTTTCACATCCCTTGTCCAGCTTCGGGGGGATCGATTCCCATTCCGCGCCGCGGATCCAGCAGCGTGGTCGGCTCACCCGGGTGGGGCGGCCCGAACGCAGGTGACGGTGCAGTCGGCCGATGCGCTGCAGGATCAGGTCCACCGGCGCCAGATCGGTGACCAGCAGGTCGACATCGATATCGAGGGACTGCTCGATGACTTGGGTTCCGATGACCACCATCCGCGCCGGGCGATCACCGGTGCCCGGCGGGCCCAGTAGCCGACGTAACCGGTTCTCATACCGCGCGCGGTCCACCGACACGAACCGCGAATGCAGCAGCAGCACCTCGCCAGTGTCGAATCGGTGGTCTGCAGTCATCACCTCGAACAGGTGTTGAGCACGAGCGACCGTGTTGCACACCACCCCAGCAGTCCCGCCCTCGGCGAGCGCCTCGGCCAACCTGTTGGTCAACAGCTCAGCGTCGTCGTCGATGAAGTCGAGCTCGATACCGTCGATCGACCTACCCGATGCAGGGACCGCGCAGGACACCTCTGGATGCGGCCACACCGAGATCGCGGGATAACCGACCGTGGCGGCGTCGACGGACTCGGCTGTCTCAGTGCGGCCACGCCGGTAGGCGTCCAGCAGGGCTACACGCTGCGCGGGCGGCAGTGTCGCGGACAACAACAGCACCGGAACACGATAGGCGCCAAGCCATTCCAGGACCCGACACAGGTAGGTCGACATGTAGCTGTCCGCAGCATGGACCTCATCGATCACCACCACTTTGTTCGCCAAACCCAGGTGCCGCAGCATCACGTGACGAGTCTTGAGCGCACCTCGAAGCACCTGATCGATCGTGCCGACAACGAAGTTCGCCAGCGGGCCCTTCTTCCCGACGAACCAGCCATGCGCAAGCACCGTGCTGTCTTCACAGTCCGAACCGATATCGACGAAGCTCTGCCGCTTCAGCTGCGCATAGTCCTCGTTCAGCGCCGCTTTGCCGTGCGCGAGGATCATGCTGCCCGGCGTTCCCGACACCGAGTCCACCCACTGACGCACCCTGGCGAACATCGCATCCGAGGTCGCCATCGTCGGTAGCGCAACGAATACCCCACCCGCGCCGAACCTTTCAGCAAGAACTTCGGCAGCAAGCAGCGCGGCTTCGGTCTTCCCCTCCCCCATCGGCGCCTCGATGATCATCAAACCCGGCTCGGGCAGCTCGCAGGCGATCCGCAGGCATTCCTGCTGCAAGGGCCGCATCGGATCCTCACGCGCGAACCGCGACCGGAACAACTTCTGACGGGCAGCCTCCGAATCCGTAGCCGCCCCCGCCGGTGACCAAGCCTCGGGCAACCCGAGCAGCGTCCACGCCTTGACAGCCTCGATGCTCGATACCCGCTGACTGACGAGTGGGAACAGGTCTTGGTTGCTGGCGATCCAGTCGGTCACGATCACCGCTGCCGTCAGGAGTACCTGCTGCATCGTCGACAACCGGACCGTGGCCCAATCAGCTACCCGATCCGCAGCACCGGTCCGAGCGGTCACCAACGTGATCAACTCGCCGCGAGCATCACCCCACTCCGGCCCACCCCACAACGAACGCCCGCCATTGATCGCGGCCTGAATCTGGCCCACTGTCGCGGAGACTCCGTGATGGCTTCCGATGACCACCGCATAGGTCGACGCCACCCGCTTCGACCAGCCTTCGCCGACGAGAAACTTCTCCAGAGCGATTTGGCCGGCTAGTCCATGCGGCAACAACTTCCGGTCCACCGGCATCCCTGACGCCCGCAAACCGTGATCGTGCATGCGATCGAACAGCTCCGGCACTTGACACGCGAAGGACGGAGTCAGCTTGCCGACGTCATGCAAGCCGGCCACCCAGCAGAACAAGATTCGCGCGTCTGCCAGTCCGCCAGGTAGACCATCAGCCAACAGGGCCCGAACATGCTCCGGCAGCCAGTGATCCCACACCAGACCAGCCACCGCCGACGAATCAGCCGAATGCCGAAACAACGACAGACTGCCTCCAGCACGATCGCTCTTTGCCCAAGCAGACATCACCGCTGATGAAACCACTACTCCCCCTTTCGCGAACCCACCCGACCAACGCGACTGCCGACCATACCCACGCCCTCTGACAATTACACTCCCCCAGCAATATTCGGCGGAAACCCGCTACCGCCCGAAGCGCTGTGGCTCAGCCCAACTGGCCCACTGGTGACAACTGCATTGCTTGGGCCCGTACCACCCGCGTGGGGCGCAAAGCCGTTCTTGTGTGACGTGTTTGAACGAGACTCATCCCCGCTCGCGCGGGGAGCACATCCCGAGATCCTGACTGACGTTGCCCTGCTTGGGCTCATCCCCGCTCGCGCGGGGAGCACCCGATCATGGCCGCGATCAAGTCGCCGGCCATGGGCTCATCCCCGCTCGCGCGGGGAGCACTTCCACATGATGTCGAGCCAGTACGTCGCCGCGGGCTCATCCCCGCTCGCGCGGGGAGCACGCCAAGAAGGAAACCGTCGATTCGTGTGCGAGGGGCTCATCCCCGCTCGCGCGGGGAGCACGCGATCCGCGATTTGATCTCGCGCGGTATCCCGGGCTCATCCCCGCTCGCGCGGGGAGCACCTGGTCGACACTCCGACCAACGGCGGCGACTCGGGCTGATCCCCGCTCGCGCGGGGAGCACGCGTGCCCGCCCGTCATGGACCTGGTGCCGATGGGCTCATCCCCGCTCGCGCGGGGAGCACTGTTCGACCGCTTCGCGTATCTCGGTAATCGAGGGCTCATCCCCGCTCGCGCGGGGAGCACAGTGAATTCGGGCATCAGACTTCCTGCCAGGTGGGCTCATCCCCGCTCGCGCGGGGAGCACATTTCCACAGGTTCTGCGTGGCCTGGCCCTCGGGGCTCATCCCCGCTCGCGCGGGGAGCACGCCGTAGACCTCGAACAGGTGGACCCAGCCGAGGGCTCATCCCCGCTCGCGCGGGGAGCACGACGGCCGCGCCTCCGCCGCATTCCTGCTGCTGGGCTCATCCCCGCTCGCGCGGGGAGCAACTACACGATTCGTTGGGGCGTGAACCGGGGGTGGGCTCATCCCCGCTCGCGCGGGGAGCACAAGCCGGTCGCATTCGATCCTGCCGAGATCCACGGCTCATCCCCGCTCGCGCGGGGAGCACGCTACTTCTGCCAGCAGCCCTGGTACGAGGACGGGCTCATCCCCGCTCGCGCGGGGAGCACTTTCCGATCACCGGTACGTCACCGACGTACTTGGGGCTCATCCCCGCTCGCGCGGGGAGCACCCGAGCTGTGGTGCTGAGGGTCAGTGTGTCGAGGGCTCATCCCCGCTCGCGCGGGGAGCACGTGTAGCGAAGTATGCCGGTCACGGGCTGTGCGGGCTCATCCCCGCTCGCGCGGGGAGCACTTCGTGGACCTCAACCTGTCCACCTCGGACCCGGGCTCATCCCCGCTCGCGCGGGGAGCACCAACGATGCTGCTAACTCCGGTATATCGAAATGGGCTCATCCCCGCTCGCGCGGGGAGCACAACCCCGACCAGACCACGAACGGCGGCGTGGAGGGCTCATCCCCGCTCGCGCGGGGAGCACTCGGGTCAGCCCACCACCGAGGTCGGCCTGGCGGGCTCATCCCCGCTCGCGCGGGGAGCACCGATACCCGCGCTGTCGAAGGTGATCGTCAGCGGGCTCATCCCCGCTCGCGCGGGGAGCACCTAGGACGCATCGGCGAAGCGGCCCTGAGCCCGGGCTCATCCCCGCTCGCGCGGGGAGCACATGGGCCCGGTCCTGGCGGACAACGAAACCCAGGGCTCATCCCCGCTCGCGCGGGGAGCACCCGTACGCCTACCGGCAGCACGAAGACCTCACGGGCTCATCCCCGCTCGCGCGGGGAGCACGCGCACCAGGCGGGCCAGCGCGGCCGCGTTGGGGGCTCATCCCCGCTCGCGCGGGGAGCACACGGTACAGCCCATCCGTACACGCCTTGCACTGGGCTCATCCCCGCTCGCGCGGGGAGCACCGACGGTGGGCGCGCAGCCATTGCCGATCCTCGGGCTCATCCCCGCTCGCGCGGGGAGCACGACTTGCCCCACAGGCGCCCGATCGCGCTGCCGGGCTCATCCCCGCTCGCGCGGGGAGCACGTGCAGTTCCCGGTGGGCAATGTCGGTGTCGGGGGCTCATCCCCGCTCGCGCGGGGAGCACCGCCGCTGGCGGGTCCAGATGGCCGCACTGACGGGCTCATCCCCGCTCGCGCGGGGAGCACCTCGACTGCGCCCAGCGGGTGTCGGACCACTTGGGCTCATCCCCGCTCGCGCGGGGAGCACCTCAAACATCGAGTGCTGGATCTGTCGTGGCAGGGCTCATCCCCGCTCGCGCGGGGAGCACGTGGTTGAGGTCGCCCAGGTCTGGGTGGAGGCGGGCTCATCCCCGCTCGCGCGGGGAGCACAAGATCCTCGACGCCAGCGGCGATTTCGAGGAGGGCTCATCCCCGCTCGCGCGGGGAGCACTGGATGGTCGGCGAGAACCGAGCCGACGCCGAGGGCTCATCCCCGCTCGCGCGGGGAGCACAGTTCGGGGCTCTCGCCGAGGCAGGCGGCTTTGGGCTCATCCCCGCTCGCGCGGGGAGCACCTGCACGATTTGTGCTTGCAAGAATGCGAATTGGGCTCATCCCCGCTCGCGCGGGGAGCACCGGCTCGAGGAGCTCGACGACCAGCCCGGTGTGGGCTCATCCCCGCTCGCGCGGGGAGCACACTAACTGACCTGCATGTTTA
>NZ_JBHXAY010000138.1:0-16003 GCF_042728775.1 Nocardia sp. NPDC060259 | reverse complement strand
GGATGGGGTTCGCGTGTGTGGGGTGCCGCCCCCCCCCGCGCGGGTGCGGGGCGGCGCTACTTCGGTCAGTAGGCGGGCAGCGGAGCCCAGTTCTTGATCGCGAACGCGCTGGCGTCGCGGACGATTTCGAGGGCGCTGTGTCCGCTGAAGTGCGCGGGCAACACCAATGCGGTGTGGTCGGCCGCCCAACCCAGCAGCCGAAGTCGGGTCGCCCTCGCGGCGGCGGGGTCCTCGCAGAAGCAGCTGTTGTGTTCGGGGTGAGCGATCTGCAGGGGCGTGTGCACGAGGTCTCCCGCGAACAGTGCTTTGTCGCTGCCCGACGCCAACACCAGCACGCTCGAACCGGGAGTATGTCCCGGTGCCGCCCGCAACGTGAGATTCGCGTCCACGACGTATTCGGTCTCCCAGAGCTGCACCTGGCCCGCGGCGTAGACCGGTGCGACGCTATCCTCGAACACGTTCTCGTTGACACCGCCCGTGATGTTCGGGTTGTTGGCCGGATTCCAGTGCTCGTAATCCGCACGCGGCATCAGGTAGGTGGCGTTGGGGAATGTCGGTACCCACTGCCCGTCCACGAGGCGGGTGTTCCAGCCGACGTGATCGACATGGAGGTGGGTGTTGATCACCAGGTCCACGTCCTCGGGCGCGATGCCTGCCGCGGCGAGATTGGTCAAATACCCCAGGTCGAGGTGGTCCCAGGCGTCGACCGCCGGGCGGGTCTTGTCGTTGCCGATGCCGGTGTCCACCAGGATGATCCGGCCTTCACTGCGCAGCGCCCAGGTCTGCATCGCGACCTGAACGATGTCGTCGACCGGGTCGAGGTGGTCCGGAACCAGCATCGGCCGCTGCTCGTCCCAATGCTGGTCGGGTGAGCCGGGGAAGAACTGGTCGGGCGTCATGCCCACCGGCCCGTGCATTTCCTCGACCCGCGACACGGTGACATCACCGAGCACAATCTCATTCATCAGGTTCCTTCGCTGCGTGTTCCCGACGCCGTGACCGGCTGCCGGACGGCTCATGGGCCGTGCCACCGAGTTTTCAAGTGGCCGACGTCGATAACCACACCCTGCGAAGGTGCCGCCGGCACGGGTGCGTCAACGCTGTCCACACCCCGGCAGGGTCAGGACAACTCTGCATCCGGCAGCGACAATGACGTGATGAGCGACCGCGAAGACCAGTCCGGACAGCTTGGGGCGTTCCTCAAGGCGTGCCGGGCCAGGGTGCGTCCCGAGCAGGTGGGGCTCACGCCCTACGGCGAACGTCGCCGTGTTCCGGGACTGCGCCGCGAGGAGTTGACCCTCCTGGCAGGGGTCAGCCCGTCCTACTACGCCCGGCTCGAACAGGGCCAATCCCGCAACGCCTCCCCGGAGGTCCTCGACGCTATCGCCGCCGCACTCGCGCTGACCGCCACCGAACGACGACACCTGCACTCACTGGCCGAGTCCGCAGGCCGCCGCCGCCATACGCGCCCGGCACCCATCGAGCACCCTGACCCAGCTCTGCTCGAGCTGCTCGACGCCATGCCATCGGTACCTGCGCTCGTGCTGGGTCGCCGCAGCGATGTGCTCGCCTGGAATCCTCTCGGCCACGCCCTTCTCGCCCCGAATCTCGACCCCGACTGCCCGGCGGTCCCCGGTCGCAGACCGAACATGACCCGGATGGTGTTCCTCGACCCCGACACCCGCGCCCTCTATACCGATTGGCCGCGCAAGGCCGGCGCAGTCGTCGGCAACCTGCGGCTTGTCGCAGGCGCCCACCCCGACGACCCAGCACTGGCGTCGTTGATCGGCAGCCTCACCATGGCCAGCCCGGAATTCGGCACCCTCTGGAACGACCACAGGGTCCAGGCATGCGCGACCGCCCACTACCAGCTGCACCACCCGCTGATCGGGGACCTCACCATCACCCAACAAACACTGAGGTCGGTCGAACACCCCGACCAGACCCTCGTCACCTGCACAGCCCCACCCGATTCCCCGTCGGCATCAGCACTGGCCGTCCTGACCCATTTGGCTCGACCAGCCGAGCCGCCCACACGCCTTGCTCAGGACGCACGCATGTGCAGTGGTTCGACCTCGCTGATCGGCTCATCCACTTCTGTGGACGATGTCAACACGTTCCGTTTGTGACCGTTTTGGTGACCGTTTTGAGGCTGACGACCCGGTATCCAAGATGATCTCCAGCGACGGCAGCGGCCCCGCCTCGGATGTCTCCGACGCGGGGCCGCAAGCGAAAAGAGCTGTTATGAGCTACTTTTCATGCACTCGACACCACTACTTCTGCGCGGCCTTGAACTCGCGACGACGGCGGTGCAGGATCGGCTCGGTGTGTACCTGCTTCGGACTCATTGCCTAGCCTGACCTGCTGTTACTAACGTGACTACGGGAAACCGAGGGAAGACAACCTCCGGAGCAAGCGGGGAGACCTCAACCTCGACCCAGTTGCTGACGGGCGTTGGCCGTACGCGCTTCCCACCGAATGTCGTAGTCGGTGCTACCCAGTACCGATTGGATCGCAGCAAGCAGCCCTACACGGTTCTGGACTGTCTCCAACCTCTGCATCAGGGGTGGGCTTTGATGTGTTAGAACAATGGTCTACCCTTCAAGCCCAACCAACGACGCTCCAGACAGCAAAGCTAGGAGTGTGGTTCCATGCTGGCGGGCTGTGGCCTTGATTTCTTGCCATGCCTGCTGAATCTCCTCGAGTCGGTGCGGCGGCTTCGGCTGTGCCTCGAGCACTCGAAAGGCAGCTGTCGCCAGCTGCGAGCAGGACTCGAAGCGGTCGGCCGCGTCCTTGGCCAGAGCTTGATCGACCACGTCATCGAATCCGGTTGCTACAGACGCATTCTGGGTGCTAGCCCTCGGTACAGAACCCGTCGCATGCGCTGCAATGATCTGCAACATATCTCCGTCGTAAGGCAATGCTCCGGTAAGCAATTGGAAGAGCACGCATCCGAGGGAGTACACGTCGGAACGGTGATCAACCGTCGCCTGTGGGTCAAACCTCTCCGGCGCCGCATATCGGATGGAGGCGATCATGTTTGAGGTGCCAGTAAGCTGGCTCGTCTCATCGAGACTCTTCGCAATGCCGAAATCCCCGAGGATCGCCCGCTCCCGGCGGCCGCTTGTCAGTAGCACATTCGCCGGTTTCACATCGCGATGAAGAAACCCTCGGCCATGTGCGTAATCGAGCGCTTCTGCGATGTCAGAAACAATCGAGACCGCGCGCTCCGCTGCGATCGGACCCCGTCGAAGTTCGGCATCAAGATCGCTTCCATCGATGTATGCCATCGCGATCCACGGCTGGCCTCGCTCCTCCCCACCTGCATGAATGGCAACGATGTTGGGATGGGTCAGCGCCGCAACGGCATGCGCCTCGCGTTCGAACCGTTTCCTGGAAGCTGGATCGATACTCGCAAGCGCGGGCAACACCTTGAGCGCAATCTTGCGGGGAAGGTCGCGATCCCGTGCCAGGTACACCTCACCCATCCCACCCGAGCCGAGCAGGTACTCGATTTCGTAGCCGGCAAAGATGTTTCCTCGCTCAAGTGAGTTCCCCACCCAGCGCTTCCCTCCCCCATCCGCAGTCCCTGGTCGAGGATACGCGGGCGGCACCTGCCACCTAGCGCTGATCCCGGACAGCACGGCCAAGTCAGGACTACGCGACACCTGCGTTGGCTCGCCCACGGGTCACGACCACCGCCTGGCCAGATCGTACCCTGCAAGGCATTTTCGACGCATACCTGCGCGGGGCGGGGATCTTCGCCATCGCTCGGCAACTCACCGTCGACGGTATCGCCTGTCCATCCACCCATGACCGCGCACGCAACCGCCACCGTTCCGCACACGCATGGTCAAAGAGCGCTGTCCGCACCATCCTCACCAACCCTCGATATACAGGTCACGAAGTCTGGAACAAGCAACACCGCCAGGAATCGCTCATCGAAGTCGAAGATATCGCGCTGGGCGACCGATTTCGCCTCACCTGGAACGACCGAGAACAATGGGTCTTCTCCGACCGACCCGCCCATGAAGCACCCGTCGACCGACCCACCTTCGACCAAGTCCAACAAACGACTGGCGGCACAAGGGCCCACATCCACCGGCCGCGCCACTACCACCCGCAAACACGACTACGCCTTCAAGAGCTTGATCATTCACCGAACCTGCGGTCGGCGGATGCAAGGCAACTGGAACCACGGCACCGCCCACTACCGATGCCGGTACCCCACCGAATACGCTCTCGCCAACAACATCGACCACCCATCGACTGTCTACCTCCGCGAAGACAGGATCATCGGGCCACTCGACGAATGGCTCACGCGCACCTTCGCCCCCGGCCGGATCGAACACGACCTCGCGGCATCACCGACCACTCCATCACCACACACACCGGCGATCGACGAGGCAGAAGCCCGCCTCGCGCAACAACACCACAAACTGGACAAATACCGTGACGCACTGGAGACAAGCGCGGATCCGGAACTTGTGGCCCAGTGGACCCGCGAGGTCCTCGGCGAGCTTCACTCGACCGAAGCTCGACTCATGGCGATGCAGCAACAAGGATCCACCGCCGACTCCGGAGGCAAACATGAGATCGACGACATCAATGGATATCTGAACCAGATCCTCGACGATCTCCGCCGAGCCGAACCAGCCGACAAGCCGCAGGCCTACCGCGAACTCGGCTTGCGACTGACCTACAGCGATACCCCTCGGAGGCTTTCGGCGCATCGCTGCCGGGCACCACATCCATGCCGACCGGCGCATCGTCCTGGTCCCCGACCTCGCGCCATCATCCCACGAGTTCAACGCCGGCCGCGCGCCATCGGCGCCCCTTCCTCGCGGTGATTGAGTACCTAGATAGGTGACGATGGTGTGGGTCGCCGGCGCACGCTCCGATTCCCGCAGCACTTCCTCGAATCGGACTGTCTTCTGTTTGCCTCGCGAGGCAGCGTATTAATTTGAGCCTGAATATGTTTCGCATGAATTCCGATTCCGACCATATTTGCTCCTGCACTTCGTTCATTGCGGAATCTACCCAGGCGGGGTGGCCGGGCGCTGTACCGCTCATCACCCATACCACCGCACGGCCCGCAGGACTGCACCAACACGAGCTCCTGCGTCAAAGTTCGGTCGACCGATAGTGCGCACACCTAACATGTTGTCTACCAGTCACTTTCGCGTGCACAAGGCTCGCGGCCCGCGTACCATTGCGCAGATGATGGACGAGGTACTCATAGCGCTTACTCCGGCCGTGGCAACCGGCGCACTAGCTTTGAGTCTCCGGGTCCTGTGGGGACTAACCCTAGGCAAACCGCCGACCGAAATACGTGTCACGGTCGAAGGTCCCAGCGGACGACGAGAGGTTGTGCTCGACGGCCTCAAGGACGATCCGAGCACACGCGACGCGGTGCGCAACCTGGTCGGACAACTAGTCGATCTGCAGGACTCGCCGGTCAAGCATTCCGATGAGTTCCAGCAAGCCCAGCGGATCAGAGAGGCCGAGCTGAAACAACTCGTCGCACCTACCCGGGAGAACGGGCAGGACCCCGCGTGACAGGTTCTCTGCGCCCGCATCCTGCAACGGCCATCCAAACTGCGATGGCCGGCCACGGCGGCCCCGCCACAGTCACCCCCGACGCCGTTACACAGCTGCTGAAGTTGCAAGACGAGTTCACCACCGAACTCGGTGTTGCCGCAGTGGCAATTTCCAAGAACCGCAGCGGCACCGTGCTCGACGGTGGCGATGTCAAACAAGCATTCGATAGGCGCGCGAAATCCACTGCTGCCGCCCGAAGACGCGAGCTGTACTACGCGACGTGCGGCATCATGTCCGGAGGTACGATGGGCTCGTTCACCACAGCGCTGACCTCGAGCACTGTTTCGGTGCTCACTATTATCGTGACCGCTCTCATGGCGTCGACCGGAATCGTTCTCGGGATCGCCGCTTGGCGGTCGACCTAACCGCCCGCGCCAACGCCTTCTTCCACCACCGTTTCTGGAGATGCATGACCACGATTCGCGTCACCGTTCCAGCTGAGATCGCCGAGGCTCTCACAGGGGTCCCCGGCGTCTCGCCCGCACCGCCGCGAAGGAGCACATGGCAGATTGCCCTGTCGGCCCTGACCGGAGCGACAACGGTGCTCACCGTCCTCCAAGCGCCGTCGACGTTCTCTGACGTGTCAGCTCGAATTCACAAGCTCCTACCAAGGCAGGCAACGGCCGAGGAAGAACACACCACCATCACGGCGAAAGGGCCCGGCGGTGAGGTAACCCTCACACTGACTGAGGATGTCGATGTCGAGACCATCGCACAACTGCTGACCAAGACGCTCTTCCCGGAAGCCGGGGAAGGTTAGTTGGGGATCTTCCGGCGGCGCAACACCTCACAATTCGTCCTTCTCAGCGCGCTGAGCGACGACGAGGTCGCACAGCTCAAGATCGTCGAGCGTACGTTCGACCTGATGGGTCGCCCCGCCTTCTTTGCCCACGACGCCGAGTTCGTTCTCGAAACACTCCGATCTACGTCAGCTCAGACATCAAGCGCCATCACACAACTAGTAGTCGGAATCGCTGCAGATGAGCTCGCGAGCATCGTCGACCGGACCGGGCTGCAGATCGACGAAGCCAAACCCTTCGCCGCCGCCAGTCGGGGCGCTACTGGCCTGCGTACTGCGCTCGAGACACTGACCCGGTGTGCGGACGACCAGCGCGCCTATCAGGTGGACTCCGCGGCCACTTCCGCTGTCGTGCAAGCGATCCTGTTGACTGTCGAGCGAATTGGTGACAACCACGGTAGTTCGGAACCGTTGTGTGTCGCTGCGGCCGCTGCACACGATGTCGGGCGTACCGAGCTTCTCGAACAGGTCCTGTCGGCGGCAGGCCGCCGACAGCATTCGCCTGGCTACACCGCCCTGTTCGCCTTCTATCACACGCAACTCCCAGCGGTCCGAATGAAACCGGCGGAGTTCACCCGGCTACGGACCGAATGCAAGGTGCAACTCCACTCTGTAACCTGGTCCGATCCTGCCCGCCACCGGGTGCTACGCATCGCCCACTGGCTGAGCGAAAACGAAAACGGCCGACAGCGATCGGCCATCAGCCAGGCCGCCGCAGCCGCAGAAGCGGCAGACTATGCTGCCGCCGCACACTGGTATGGACTCGCGACCAGCGATGCAGAGACCCCTGGTCAAGCTGGCCTGTTCCGGCTGTTCTCAGAGATCTTCCGGCTACGGGTTGGGCAACTCGAGACGCCGTCCGATTTCCGCGCGAGCATGCTCCGATTGGCCAGCGACCACGTCACGAAAGCGAAGCCACTCTTCCCTGTGGACGACGCCTTCGCCGACTATGGCACGACCGCCGCGGCGGTAGACCACGCGCACCCTGGGTCGAACCTCGCCATCCAGGTAACCGACTTCATCGGTGACGTGCGCGCGGGCGTCGCACTCGACCACAACCTCGCCGACCTTGCCACCGTAGCCAAATCACTGTCGGACACCTCCATCGTCGATGCCTTGCAGCGTGATCCGCAGTTGATCAATGCCTCCGACTTGAAGATCGCGATTCCCGGAGCTGCGTTCGTCTGGGTCGAGATCATCCATGACACCAGCGACCCGGTCGATCCCGCCCTGTCCGGGAATCACATACGGGTACTCACACTCCCGGCAACCAGCGACCGTAGCACTGTTCGCAATGTCGCTCTGACCCACCGCCAGTCCGCCCTGTTCACCCGCTCCCGAAACGAAGAGTCCGAGGTCGCCGACCCGAGCGAGATCGCATGGCTCGAAGACTTGATCTTCAAGGATCTAGACGCCGCCGACAGTCCCAGCGGCGTCTTCGTCATCCCCGACGGGACCGCATGGGAGCTCCCGTGGATACGAATCATTCCGAATTTCGTCGATCAGTTCTCGATCATTCCTTCTGCCGCAGCGGCATTGCGCCTACAACCACCCCCGCCGACCGCTGCCCGACGCATCGTCTCCTACTTCGATGCCGGCATGGAGGGCGCTGCCGTTGAGCACGCAGCATTGGTATCACTGCATGCCGAGCGTCGAATCGACTATCGCGCAGCCAACAGCCTCGCCGAGCTGCACACGATACTCTCCGAGTCGAGCTTCGATGTCCTCACCATCGCCGCCCACGGATCGTTCTCCTCAGGTATTGAATTCGTGATGAACTTCGGCACAGAAAAGGTGCCGTTGCTCGCTTTTCTCGAACTTCCATTACCCCCTGTAGTCAACCTAGGCTGCTGCTGGTCAGGGCGAACGTCGCTG
The DNA here is from genome assembly GCF_042728775.1 of Nocardia sp. NPDC060259. Lineage (NCBI taxonomy): Bacteria > Bacillati > Actinomycetota > Actinomycetes > Mycobacteriales > Nocardiaceae > Nocardia > Nocardia sp. NPDC060259. The sequence continues at coordinate 7,728 of NZ_JBHXAY010000138.1, read as the reverse complement.
AACAACAACTCGATCGCTGCAGCTCTGGCAACCATCGCCGGCGGAGCCTCACTGGCACTCGGAGGTGTGTGGGAGATCGATGACAGGACTAGCGGCGCGCTCCTCGCTGACGCGTACCAACGCTATGCAGACGGCCTCCCGTTCGCACAGGCCGTTCTGGCTGCATCGAGACAACTCGACCCCGTCCTCCAACCCTTGACGGGCGCGCTCGGCCTATTCGGGCGATGGTAGAAAAGATCCAGTTCGGAACGATCGCCGCCGATGACTCAATCCGAACAACCAAATCCAACGGCGACAGTCAGAATTCGCAGATCAGTCCCGCTGGTGCCGAGACGCCTCCGAGATCGAGAGCAGCGCGGGGCCGTTGGATCCGAGCCAAAGTTGCTGTTGCTCGGTGCAATCGGATATCTATGTCGAGCACTTGGCAACGATCAGCACGACCGTTACTACGGTCAGGCTCTAGAACTTGCTAAGTCGTCTTGCAGCACGTGCTGATGCTGGAACGAGGCAGGCGCTGGTCTACCGGCCCCAACGCCGGGACCTTCCCCCGCGCGTCGCAGCCCGACAAACGCCTCCGGCGCGCACCCAGGTTGACCTTGTCTACCGCTTTGACCAGGGGCGCAACGGAATTCGAATCGGCATACTCGGGCTTGATCAGCTGCTGCCAGGTCAGGCCGGGGTACTGGAACAAGACGTTGGCGATCGACGCGGACCGGAGCGCGGTGGTGACCTGTATGCCGTAAGCGCTCAGATAGGGCGAGAGCGCGAACACTGTTGCCGAAGCGAATGCCACCGAGAGCGCGGCAATCGCTGACATCATCGGGGCAACTGTACGTGCTTTCTTCAAGAATTTCCCCTGCAATCCGATACCTGACACCGGATGAAATCCGGCTGTCATGCCAACCGGCCGGGCGTGGGATCGACACAATGCCTCGAATTGTCCCCCGCCGACACACCAGCGAGTCCGCCGATACGAATCCACCGACCGCAACCGGACATGAATATCCGGTTGCGAGACACATTGCGAACGGGATCACCCGGCACCGCCAAGTGCGCCGGGCGTCACTCGCACAGCGCGCGATGCAACAGTCCCCAGCATTTGCCCGCCACCGATACCCGTTCCCGTTCCGGCGTCTTGTTCAGCAGCGCGCCCAGCATTCCTACGGCCAGGAAGACCTCTTCTGCCGTGACACCCCGGCGGACGCTGCCTCGCCGACTGTCGTCGGCGAGTTTGTCGTCGAGCAGGGCATATAGGCGGCCGATGATGTCCGCCAGCCGAGGGTCGCTGCTGTCGGCGAGACGAAACAGGTCGAACAGGACCGCCACCTCGACGATCTGGTCGAACATCTCCGCCAGCAGCTCGTCGAGCGTCGAGTCGGTCTTCGCGACCATCGCCTCCAGCTGTCCGAGGTTCTCGTCGAAGACCGCGAGGATGATCGCCTCACGACTCGGAAAATGCCGGTAGAGGCTGCCCTGCCCGACTCCCGCCGTGCGCGCGATCAGGTTCAGCGGCGCGTCCAGGCCGTGTTCGGCAAACGTGGCCTTCGCCGCGGCAAGGAGGGCGGCGCGATTCTCGGCGGCGGCGGCAGGTCCTCTGTTGACACGGCGTGGCGAGCTCATCCGGACAACGCTACCCATAGGCCGATCCGATCCGGTCACAAACCGCGACGAAACCGCGGGCAGGGGGCAACCCGCGTTCACAGCACGCCCACATACCGGCGGAACGAATCGATCGGCTCCTCCCATGCGGCCATGTCGAATAGCGCGCCGACCATTTCCCCGTTCGGATATTATCGACGACCGGGTACCGAATTCACTGTTTCCCGTATTTCAGCAAATCAGGTCGGACGCCGGGCAGCTTTTCCGGTACCACGCCGTCCGGAGACATACGCCGCCCGATGTCGACCGCTTCGGATGTAGCAGCGACACGCAGCCGCACCAACCGTGCATCGGGAAATTGTCTATTCCTCCAAATGTGGACGCACGACTGATGCATCCACACAATGCCGGCCCCAGTGGTACACCGAACATCCGAAACATCCGGACAAGTGAGTCCGGTTGGGCTAGGGTGCAGTGATGCCGGCATCCGCTACTCCCGACAGCACATCCACGCACACCGGTCAGGCACCCCGGTTCGACCACACCGCGGCGCAGTGAGGACAACCCACCCCAGCGCGGAGGAATCGATCCCCGCTGCCGCGGCGGACAAGGCATCGGCCCTCGAATGGCTGACCGCGTTCGCGCTGCGGATGCGCTCCGAGTCCGCCAGCGAGCTGATCCTGTCCGCTGTCGATTCCGCGATCCAGGAGACGTTTCCGCAGGTTCTCGCAGACGCCGAACTCCGTCGGGAGGTCCGCGCGGCCACCAGGGCGCACTGGCTGAGTTTCCTCGCCGTGGTCGGGCGCACGCGGTTCGAGGCACACCCGCCCACCGAGGCCGTCGACGGTGCGCGGACAGTGGCACGCCGAGGCTACGGCGTGGACATGCTGCTCAAGACGTACCGGGCAGCACAGCGAGGGTTGTGGCGGTATATCACCCAGGTGCTGAATCAGCAGATTCCCGATGCCGAGCTGCGCGGGGTCGTCTTGATCACCTTCTGGGAACGCAGCACGCTATGGCTCGACAACTGTCTCGACGACATCGTCGCCGCGTACATGAACGAGCGCGAACACCACACCCACGACTCCGATGCCCACCGCACGGCGACCGTCCAGGCCATCCTGCACGGCGAGCCCGCGCCGACTGCCGATTCGTCCGACGACCTCGGACACCCGATGGACGAATACCAGACAGCCCTGGTTCTCTGGACCGACCGTGAGGTGCCCGCCCGGCAGGCAACCCACCTGCTTCGCGAACACGCTACGCACATCGCCGACTCGCTCGGAGGGCCACCTCCGCTGCTGGTCAGCAGCGGCGCCCACGGCATGTGGGCCTGGGTGGGAACGCCGCATCGCCCGGAAACCGCCGACCTGCCTGCGCCACCGACGACCCACACCCATGTCGCTGTCGGCATCCCCTGCCCAGGAGTGGACGGCTTCCGGCGCAGCCATCTGGAAGCACGCGCCGCACAGCGGATCGCGACCAGCGCCTGCCACGCCGCCACGGTCACCGCCTACCAGGACGTCGACCTGGTCTGCCTGCTCACCGGTGACGGGAATATCGACTCCGTGCGCGCGCTCGTCGAGCGCGAGCTCGGCCGGCTCGCCGACCGGAGCGAGCCGGTCGCCCGGCTTCGCGATACCGTGCGCGAATTCCTTTACGCCAGAGGCAGCATCAACGCGACCGCGAACCTGTTGGGCGTGCACCCGAACACCATCCGCTACCGACTCCAGCAGGCTGAGCGCCGCATGGGTCATCCGATCGATCGCCGGCGCGTCCACATCGAGCTGGCCCTGCGCTGCCTCGAGATCTACGGCGACGAACTCCTTCCTGCACCGTAGTCCGGCGTCACCGCGGCGAAGGTTCCGCGGGCGCGGCTCGGGACACGGTCGGGCAGCGCTGCACTGAACCCGACCAACAGTGAACCGACGACGATGAGCACCACCGCGGCGATGAACATCACCGCCGGAGCGTCGGCACGGCAAGCTTGGGATCTACCGGGGTGATTGGGCACCACCCGGCGGTGAGTTGGGTTGCCTAGCCTCGTTCTCAATGCGCGCCCGGATCGCCTCCACCGTGCGGTCCTTCGGGATGCGTTCGGGCCAGACAATCACACCGAGCAGGACAGCCAACGGCAGGCCGACCGCGACGACGAACCCGAGCGTGGTCACCCGTCCGCCCTCGCGCCCTCGGAGTCCAGCGGCAGTGGTTCGTGGTCGCGCGCTTCGGCTGCCGTCAGCCACGCGTCGACGTTGTCCAGCGAACCCGAGACGACCACCCGGAACGGTGAACTCAGCTCCCAGCCGTAGGGCGGCTCCGGTGCGCGGCGGATCGCCATGGACCGCAGTCCTGCTCGCGCACTCAGTGCGCCTAGGCGCGCCTGTATCGCATCGCTCATGAAGTTTTCCGCTGATCCGTAGGCTGCCAAGCATCGAGCGCGGCGAGGAGTCTGCGGATGATCGCGGGCGGCGGCGGGACTGCCTGCTCGTCGTCGGGGTTTTTGGGCTTGGGTGTACGGCTGGGTAGTGGCACGGCTCCCCCCTCGTCGGGTGGTGGGCTCCGCCCGGACAACCAACCGAACTGGGTCTAATCGCCCGGGCGGCCCTGTGGTGCAGAATCTCTTCCCGCTCCCGCCTTAAGGATCGATCACGGTTAGGGCCGTTTACACCGCGTACTCGGGACTTTTGGGACGTTTACGATCGATCCGTCCGTTCGTCCTTCCCACGAGGTGGAGAGCATGAACCACGGTCTGCGCCAGGCGATGTCAGCAGCCAAACTCACCGAGCAGCAGTTGGCCGAAGCCTGCGAAGTCGACGCGAAAACCGTCGCCCGCTGGGTGTCGAATGCTGCACGCGTACCGCACGCCAAGCATCGTTGGCGGGTGTGCGAACTACTCGGGGCCACCGAGAGCGATCTGTGGCCGTCCTCGGTGCGGCTACAGGTGAAGTCGGGGCCGGACCGCGAGGTCGTCCAGGTCTACCCGTATCGGTCGGCCGCCCCTGCTTCACTGTGGCGCTCGCTGATCAACAACGCCCGAACTGAACTCACCTTTGCCGGGTACACGAACTACTTCCTGTGGCTCGAACACGCCAACTTCGGAAAACTCCTCCAGCGCAAGGCCGCCGTCGGATGCCGTATCCGCTTCCTGCTTGGAGATCCGGAACATCGGGTAACCCGTGACCGCGAGGAAGAGGAATCGGTGCCGCTCACGCTGTCGGCGCGTATCGCGGTGACCGTAGGCGAGCTGTCACGGATCCGGGGCGTAGAAAACCTCGCCGCTCGGTACGAGACGGGGCACGTGAACATCTCGGTGTTCAGGTTCGACAACGACATGATCGTCACGCCGATCCTCGCTCGGCGGGTAGGCCACGATTCGCCGATGATGCACCTACGGCGCGAGCAGCCAGACGGCATGTTCGACCGGTTCACCGAGCACGTCGAAGAACTCTGGACCCGTGGCCGCGACATCTGGGAAGGCTGAACGCATGGGCAGGATCGATTACCAAGACGACCCGACCGCACCAGCAGCGAATTCGTTGGTGCCTGCCGCTTCGGTGGTGGTCGTAGACGACCGGGGGCACATCCTGCTGCAACGCCGCGTCGACAATGGGATGTGGGCGTTGCCCGGCGGAAAGATGGAACTCGGGGAATCGCTCGCAGGGTGCGGCATCCGCGAGACCTGGGAGGAAACCGGAATCGACGTCGAAATCGTCGGGATCGTCGGGACGTACACCGACCCGGGTCACGTCTTCGCCTACGACGACGGCGAGGTCCGACAGGAGTTCTCGATCTGTCTGCTCGGCAAGCCCACCGGCGGTGACCTCCGCTCGTCGGACGAGTCGCACGAGGTCGCGTGGTTCACGCCCGACGACACCGACACGCTTCCGATGGTGGACGCCATCCGGCTCCGCCTCTCCGATTGGCGATCCGGCCGGTATCCGGTGGTCCGCTAACCTGCACCTACACACAACGACAGCCCCGGACCACGAGATTCCGGGGCTGTTCTGTGTATGCGATCCGGTGAGTCGGAGGTCGCGGCGTAGCGCTGCCTCTCTCAGCGGTCTTTTCGGCCGCCTACAATTGATCCTCCGCGTATTCGGAGATCCGCCAAATCGCCGCGTCGGCGGATTGCAGCACCCGGTCCGGAGTCGGGCATGGACACTGCGGGCAGGCCCTCCCATCGAATCCAGCGCCGCCGATCAGTACCTCGAGCGGCCCCAGCGCCGCGTCGCGGTATCGATCGGCTCCGGCGGCCCTGGCCCGGATGGTCGAGTCGTCAGGCCTACGGCAGAAGCCACCGAAAGCTGGACCTGTTCCGCAGCAACGCGGCGGTGGCCGAATGGCCGGGCGCGGGCCGGCAGGCGCCGGTACGGTGCGCGCCGTGCGCCGGGCCAGCTCACCGGGACGCAGATGCGGCCACCACCCACACGGATCCGGCGCGCCCACGGCAATGGCGGCATCGGTGCCGGTGAGCGCGCGCTGGCCGAATACCTCGCCCGCCCGGCCTGGGTTTCGAACTGAACCGATCGGTCGAGCCGATACCGATCGGCCACTGACCAGTCCGGGCGTGACCCCAGATGACCAGTAGGTATTGCCGTCGGGTGAGAAGCGTGGGTGGGCAACCGGCTGCCTCGACCCCGACCCCGCCGAGCGCTGCACCGCCCGCCCGGTCTGATCCGGCGGCACCGAGTCAGACGCGCGATTCGCCCGATCGATAGCCGCTGCAGCCGAGCGCCCCCGGAAACCTCGTCATCCGATGTTCCAAATGCAATACTGGAAACGCTACAGTATGACCCACCGCAGCGTCTGTGACGGTCTGCCACGAGGCCTCGACGGCGGTATCCGCAACGAAGGGACAGGGAATGACAACGCTGGACTATCTGGCCATCGACGTCGACAACCACTACTACGAATCATTGGATGCGTTCACCCGCCACTTGCCCAAGGAATTCCGGCAGCGCGGAGTGCAGATGGTCCAGGACGGCAAGCGCACCCTCGCGATCATGGGCGGGAAGGTCAATCACTTCGTCCCCAACCCGACGTTCGACCCCATCATCGAACCCGGCTGCCTCGATCTGCTGTTCCGCGGTGAGATCCCGGACGGCGTCGATCCCGCCTCGCTGATGAAAGTCGACCGCCTGGCCGACCACCCGGAGTACCAGCAGCGCGACGCCCGCGTACCGGTCCTGGACCGGCAGAAGCTCGAGACCGTCTTCATGCTGCCCACCTTCGCCTGCGGGGTCGAGGAAGCCCTCAAGCACGACATCCCCGCGACGATGGCCTCCCTGCACGCCTTCAACCTGTGGCTCGACGAGGACTGGGGATTCGACCGGCCCGACCATCGAATCATCGCCGCGCCGATCATTTCGCTCGCCGACCCGGTGGCCGCGATCGAAGAAGTCGAGTTCGTGCTGAGCCGGGGCGCCAAGATGGTCCTGGTCCGCCCGGCGCCGGTGCCCGGTGTCACGCACCCACGATCGCTGGGCGACCCGCTGCACGACGCGGTGTGGGCCCGCTTGGCCGAGGCGGGGGTGCCGGTCGGCTTCCATCTGTCCGACAGCGGATACCTCGCGATCAACGCATTGTGGGGAGGCAAGGCCCAATTCGAGGGATTCGGCAAAAAGGATCCGCTGGATCAGATCCTCCTGGACGACCGTGCGATCCACGACACCATCGCCTCGATGATCGTCCACCAGGTCTTCACCCGGCATCCGAAGCTCAAGGTCGCGAGCATCGAGAACGGCTCGTACTTCGTCCACCGCCTGATCAAGCGTCTGAAGAAGGCGGCGAACACCGCGCCGTACCACTTCACGGAGGACCCGGTCGAGCAGCTGAAGAACCATGTCTGGATCGCCCCGTACTACGAGGACGACGTCAAGCTCCTGGCCGAGACGATCGGCGTCGACAAGATCCTGTTCGGCTCCGACTGGCCGCACGGCGAGGGTCTCGCCGATCCGACCACCTTCACCGCGGATATCCCGCAGTTCCCGGAGTTCTCCTACGAGGACACCCGAAAGGTGATGCGTGACAACGCACTCGAACTGATCGGCGCCAAAGTCACGCTGGACTGACTCGGCGGACCCACCGCATAAGCCCGCCCGCCCCAGCACCGGAACGACGGTGCTGGGG
>NZ_JBHXAY010000137.1:0-16199 GCF_042728775.1 Nocardia sp. NPDC060259 | reverse complement strand
GCAAGCCGCGCTGATGGATGTGGTGGCCCGCCACGAATCCCTGCGCACCGTGTACACCTACCGCGACACCGACGCCGACATCGTCGCTGCCGAGGATGGACTCCTTGATCCGCGTGTGGACCTCGGGGTCGGCGTTGTCGATGAGCGCGAGCACGGTGTCGCGCATGATCAGCGGCGGCTCGGCTGGGTTGAGCACGATGATCGCTCGTCCGCGCTGAGCCCCGCCCACCGCGGCGATTGCGTTGGACGTGGTTTCGGTGAACTCATCGATGTTGGCACGGGTACCGGGTCCTGCGGACTTCGACGCGATCGAGGCGACGATTTCAGCGTAGGGAACTGTGGTGACCCGAGCGATCGCCGCGACCACCGGGATGGTCGCTTGCCCGCCGCAGGTGACCATGTTGACGTTGTTGGCCGCCAGGTGCTGATCCAGATTCACTGCTGGAACGACGAAGGGCCCGATTGCCGCCGGCGTCAGGTCGATCAGGCGTTTACCGAAAGGCTCGAGGGCTACGGCGTTGGCCTTGTGCGCACCGGCCGAGGTGGCGTCGAAGACGATGTCGATGTCGTCGAAATCGGGCAGGGAGATCAGTCCCTCTACACCGCGAGCAGTGGTTTGCACCCCCATCCGGGCCGCGCGGGCGAGCCCGTCGGAGTCAGGGTCGATACCGACCATGGCGGCCATTTCGAGTGTGTCGGACAGGCGCAACACCTTGATCATCAGATCGGTGCCGATATTGCCCGATCCGATGACTGCGACTTTGGTGCGGCTCATTACTCCTCCTCCAATGTGAAGTCGACGGTGCCGAGCGGCCCCGAACGCTGTGACAGTTCGGCGTGTACACGGACGCCGGGCCGTAGAGGTGCCATCGGACCCAGCGCACCGGACAGGACGACCTCGCCCGCCCGTAGTGGATCTCCCAAGTCCTGGGCGGTACGTGCGAGCCAGGCCAGTGCTACCAGGGGATCGCCGAGGCAGTCCACGCCCTTGCCGCGGGAGACAACGTCGCCGTCGATGGTCATGGACATCGTGATATCCCTCGGCTCGAAGTCTTCGAGCGAGAGCCGCTGCGCGCCGAGCACGAACCAGCCGCTCGACGCGTTGTCGGCAACCGTGTCGCCGAAAGTGATGTCCCACCCGGCAATCCGGCTGTCAACGATCTCGAGCGCGGCAGCGGCGTAGTCGACCGCGCCACGGACGGTGATGGGGTTGAGGTCGTCTCCGGTCAGGTCGGCGCCGAGGACGAAGGCGAGTTCGGCCTCGATCTTGGGCTGCAGCAGTTTCGGCCGCTCCCTTGCCGGTGTTGTGCCCGCGTCCATGTCGTGGAAAAGCACACCGAAATCGGGCTGGTCGACACCGAGCTGCCGCTGCACTGCTGGCGAGGTCAGTCCGATTTTGTGTCCGACCACCCGCGCTCCGGCTTCGATCCGCCGACGGGTACCCAAGCTCTGAACCGCGTAAGCCAGCTCGACATCGTCGGAGCCGATCAGGTCGCGAACCGCTGCGACGGGCATGCCCAAATCTGCTGCGTTCGCGAGTCGTTCGGCAGCCGCGCGCACTGCTGGCAGCTCTTTGGTGGCCGTGGTCATCGTGCTTCCTCCAGTTTGACGGGCGATGCGGACCGCACGATGCGAAGCGGGCTCGGACTCTGGTTCGCTGACAGGATTTCGGGAGTGAGTGCGAGGCGGACGAGCAAGGCGGTGACCAGCTCGGAGCCCTCGGATTTCGCAGCGGTGCCGAATACGTACTTGTCCGGCCTCAGCAGAACCGTGCCGCCCAGGGAAACACCGGCTTTGGTGAACCAATGCGCCAGTTCGCCGGTATGGTCCTCGACGTCGAGGTAGTCGGTGGCATCAAGGCGCGCGTCCCCAGGCTCGCCCTGGGGGCGGCCTCCGGTCGGATACACGGTGACGAATCGTGTACCGAGTACCTGCAGGGCATTTCGCTGGGCGAGGCTCAGCCCCTCACGCGGATCGTTGCCGTAGCCGATGACGGCGAAACCGAGGCCGAGTGCATCATCGAATCGCTGATGCCGACCATTGAAGGTGCGGACGTCCGGTTGTGGCGCCAAGGTGCCTTCCACTCCGCGCAGCATCTTGCGAGGAAGTCCCAGATAGGAGCCGCGACGGAACCGCGGGGAAGGCTTCATCTTCGCCTCCCGGATCCACGTGTTGAGTCCGGGAACCTTCAGTGCGGTCGCCAACGCGACATCGCGAGCACCCGCCGCGAGCTTGTTGTCGATCGAGACAAGGCTCTTGTTCAGCACCGACAGGTCGATCATGGCCTTGGCGTGTGGGCGCCGCTCGGATTCGTAGGTGTCGAGAATGTCGAGACTGGCACCGTGGTGGACGATGGCGCTGAGTTTCCAAGACAGGTTGTCTGCGTCGCGAACGCCGGAGTTCATGCCCTGACCGATGAACTGCGGGGTCATATGCGCGGCGTCGCCGGCGAGGAGGATACGACCTTGTCTCCATTGGTCTGCGACCACGGCGTTGAAGGTGTAGACCAGCTTGCGCAATACCTGGACTTCGTCAGGGTCGACGTATTCGCCGATGAGGCGGCGGACCTTTTCGGGATCCTCCATCTCTTCTTTGCTCTGCTCGTCGTGGAGCATGAACTCGAAACGGTGATGTCCGCCAGGTTGCGGGCATGACACCGTGGGCATTTCGGGGTCGCAGACGAAGTCGAAATACGGCAGGTGACGGAAGGCATCGATGCCGTCGTTGGCGATCAGATCGACCACCAGCCACCGTTCGGGGAAGCTCGTGCCGGTCATGTCGATGCCCAACTGCGTGCGCACCACACTGCGCCCGCCATCGCATCCGACGAGGAATTTCGCCCGGACTTCCTCGGTGGTGGTCGTGTCGGTGTCGGCGTCGTGCTTGCCGTATCCGGTGCCCTGACATTCGGCATGTCGTACGAGTACGCCGTTGGCGTCTTGGTCGAAGCTGAGCACCTCTCGGCCCCGGCGCACGGTCACATGGGGATACCGGTCGAGGGCCTGCTCGAGCGTGTTCTCCAGGTAGGGCTGGTACAGGAAGTTCGCCACCGGCCATCCCAGCGGGCGCGATGCCTGATTGAACTGGGCGAGCACCGAACCGTCTTTGCGTACCCACTGCACAGTGCAGTCCAGGTTCATCTGGGCCGAGGCTTCGTCGGCAACTCCGGCGGTCTGGAAGATCCGCATGCCTTCGTCGTCGGTGTAGACAGCTCGAGCCAGACCGTAGAACTCCGGCTCGCGTTCGAGCACCAGAACGCGCACGTCGCGCCGGCCCAGCAGGTTCGCCAGGGTCAAACCGGTCGGCCCCAGTCCGACGACTACCACGTCGTAGTCGAACGATTTCATCGCGCCATGCCTCCAGTGAGTTGGGGGACTGTGATCTCGGGTGTCCGCAAGGTACGGACGACTTGCCGGAACTGGTTGAACTTGTCCAGTACGGTCTCGCCGACCGGGGTGTGGCCCCAGATGCTGATGCCCTGGTAGGTGGTCGGCTCCCACGTGGACTCGCGTTCCGGACCGACAACGATCGGGTTCCAGCCGACCTCGAGTTCGAACCCGGACGGGGTCACGCAGTAGAAGGACAGCTCTCGGTCGTTGGTGTGTTGACCGACTGCCCAGGCCATCCGGAAGCCGAGATCAGTGACTCTCTCGTAGGCCGCCAGCATGTCGTCGAGCGAACCCGACTGGATGTTGATGTGCTGCACGCGAGTCCTGATCGGATTGATCTTCACGCCGCGGATGTTCGCGATAGCGATCGAGTGGTGGCGCTCGTTCACCCGCAGAAACCTGATCTTGAGCTTGAGACCGGACACGTTCTCGTCGATGTAGTCACTGAGGCGGGAGTCGAAGACCGTCTCGTAGTAGCCCCGCAGTGTTTCCGGTTCCTTCGACACGATCGCCACGTGGCCCATTCCGGCTTCGCCGGTCACCCAGCCGGAGCTGAGCATGCGCAGCGGGTCAGGTGTGGTCACCGGGACGGTGAAGATCTCCTGGGTGATCCCTTTGGGGCCGGGAAACCGCCACAGCCGCTCTACGCCGCGGCGCGCGGCGTCCTCGGCACTGCCCTCGGTGATGGGCACGCCACGATCCGAGACCCGGGAGATGATGCGGTCGAATGACTGGTGATCGTCGACCTGCCAGCCGATGGCTGTCACATCCTCCTGAGCACCGCGCTGGACGAGGAATCGGCATGCGTGATCATCGAGACGGAAACGCAGCGTAGAACGATCCACTTCATCGGCGTGCATACCGATCGCGTCGGTCCCGAAGCGATGCCAATCGGTCAACCGCGAGGACTCCACGACGATATAGCCGAGGTGGACTGCACCGAAGACCGATCCGTCGTCGAACACCCCATCGCCGTTCATCGCTCAGCCTTCAAGAACTCGATCGCGAGGGCGTTGAACAGATCCGCCCGCTCCCACTGCGCCCAGTGGCCGGTGCGCGCGATCAGGTACAGATCGCAATTCGGCATCGCCTCGGCGAGCGCCCTACCGCCCGATGGCCGGTTGACCTTGTCATCCGCGCCCCACACGACCAGTGTCGGGTGCTCGACCTTCTTCAGGCGCGAATCACGGGTGAAGTCCATCCGCACGAGCGTGCGCAGTGCGAACAAGCCGGAGGGACGGCGCAACGGCGGGTGAGCGATGACCTCAGGGTCGATGCTTGCCCGGTAGCGTTCCTCGATCAGGTCGTTCGGGACCGTCGAACCGTCGTACACCAGATATTCGCGGATGAAGCGGATGATCTTCTCGCGACTGGGACCGCTTCCCGGGTAGTAGTTGAGTAGTTCTTGTAGACCTTGGGTCGGCAAGGCGCGAGAAGAACCGACGCCGCCAGGGCCCATCAGGATCAGTCGCCCCACCTTTTCCGGTCGGTCCATCGCAAGCCGCAGCGCAGCAGCCCCACCGTAGGAGTTGCCGATCAGGTCCGCCGAGTCCACTTCCAAGACGTCGAGGAACTCTCCGAGCACCCGAGCCAGGTAGCCGAACGGGTCGGACTGGTCGACCCATTTCGATGACCGGCCGTAGCCGGGCATGTCCGGCACGATCACCCGGAAGTTCTTCGCCAGGACGTCGATATTGCGCGAGTAGTTCGACAGCCCGGTCGCGCCGGGGCCACCGCCGTGCAACAGCACGACCGCCGGCCCGGTCCCGAACTCGTTGAAGTAGACCTCGCAGTTGCCGACCTGGACCGTTCGTCCGGTGTCGACACCCTTGTCGATGCTTGTCACGATGTACCTCCCACTGAAGTTGATATAATCATCACCTCCGATTGATTCCTCGTCAAGTGGTTTTGATGAAAGAATCAGAACTGGACTGTTGTCAGCCGATCATCGGGATGCGGTTCGCGGTCTGGCGATCCATCTCGGCCTGCATCGCATGGCGCACCCGCTCCGCGAACTCCGACGGCTGCTCGCCCGCCACAGGCGCCATCACCGGAAGCACCGTGGTGCGCACCTTGGTGGGCAGGGGGATGTAAGGCAGTAGTCCCGCGACCCCGGCGGTAAGCCCCCACGGCAGCGAAAGGGTCACCGGCAATCGCTTCAGCCTCAGCAGCTTGTCCAGTCGAAGCCAGCGAGCCAGCGCACGGCCGTCGGACAGGCAGATCAGCGATTCCCCCGCCCCCGAGGTGACTATCGGCAGGATCGGAACTCCGGCCTGGATTGCCAGCCGAGCGAACCCCGTCCGACCATCGAAGATGATCCTGTTGCGCCTGCTCCACGGCTTGAAGGCATCCACATCGCCGCCAGGAAAGACGAGCACGTGCGCGCCGCGCGCAAGCGCCCGAAGCGCATTCTCACCGGTCGCAGGCTCAGCGCCCAGCTTCGACAGAATCGGACCGAGCCCGAGCGCCCACGCCATGTGATGCGTAAGGGTGACCACCCTTCGCGGGTCCCCGATTCGGGTGTACGCCGCGCGAGCAGCCAACACATTGAGGTCGAACACACCACCGAAGCCGTGATTGGCGACCGCCAGCGCCGGTCCCGTCGGCGGCTCGAGCACCCCGCCGATCTCATGACGGTGGTACCACCGGAACGCCCAGAGCAGAATACGGACGACAATCGGCATCGGCGTTGATTCGACCTGGCCCCCGCCCTGTGGCAAGTCTTCGAACGGCCCATCATGGAGCGGCTGAACACCACTGTCAGGCACTACTTCTCGCTTCCATTGCACTTTCGCTGCGCGGTGGCGCAAACATATTGACGATTCCGAGAACACGGGCCGGCCCGACGGCCGAACCCAATGGACACCTCACAACCAGCGAACGCATCTGTTCGCGACGACCTAGCCTGCGTGCTGGCCGGACATCGTCACGGAGTGAGCATTCGGGCGCGTCAAGGTTCTACTCATGACTTCCACCTCGTATCCGGTGCCGATTGACACGCGAAGCGATCACCGCCCGCGTAATTGATGAGTTGATCATATTTGATGATCTAACCCATGATGTTGTGAGTTCACCCACTGAACCGCCTGGGGCGCCACCCCGGCACAGGCAGGAATCTCGACGGCAGGTCTGCCAACGACCGAACACCGGACCACGACCGGGTACGCCACACTGGGAGGCAATGAGCACCAGCATCCCGGCCAGCCGCCCGATTCGCCGTCGGCCACGCGACCGCCGCGCAACCATCCTGGCCGCGGCCGCCGACGCCTTCTCACAGGCGGGATACCACGGCACATCCATGACCGACATCGCCACTGCGGTCGGGATTTCATCGACCGCGCTGTATCGCCACTTCCGCAACAAGCAGGAGCTACTCGGTCACTGTTTGATGTCAGGCTTGGATTCGACGGTGGCCCGGCTGGACGCTGCCGCAGCCCATGACGTGAGCGGGCATCGGGTATTCGAAGAGCTTGTTGCTATCGCTCTCGAACTGCGCGGACTGCCGAGGCTGTGGCAGCTCGAGTTCCGAAACCTCGCCTCCGCACACCGCCGTTCGGTACTGATTCGGGCGGTCCGATTGACCAGGCACCTGCGCCGGGCAGTGCGCGCGCATCGCCCAGAACTACCCGACAAGGACGCAGAACTGCTGAGCTGGTGCATTCTCTCAGTTGCGGTCAGCCCGTCATATCACCGCCAGGAGCTGCCGACAACGGCGTTCACATCAATACTCGAGGCCGCGATCCTGCGGCTTCTCACCACCGAATTGCCCCCAGGCGGCGCCACGCCTCCAACGTCCCGGCCGTCGACTTCGCCGCCGCACTCCGCGGACTTCGAGCGAGCGATCCGACCCGAGCGCCTCATCGGCGCAGCCGCACGCCTGTTCAACTCCCGAGGTTATGCCGCCGTCGGTATCGAGGACATCGGGGCAGCTGTCGGGGTGAGAGGACCCGCTCTCTATCACCATTTTTCGAGCAAGGCCGACTTGCTGAACGAGATCATCGTGCGCAACGAGCAGTGGATCGGCCTCTACACCGCCCGCGCGCTGGCCGAGGGCCGAGACGCTCGGGAAGCAGTGCACCTACTGCTGGAGTCATTCGTCGGATTCGCACTTCAACAACCGGATTTGCTCGGAACAACCGTCAGCGAGGTTGGACATCTGCCGGAGCCGCAAGCAGAGCACTACCGCCGGATCCATCGCGACGGGATCCTGGGCTGGGCCCGACTGCTGCAGTCAGCCGATTCCGAATTGACGCCGCCAGAGGCCCGGATCCTCATCCAGGCGATCAGCACTGTCGTGATCGATGCCGTACGCAATCCACGCGCCCTCAGCCGCCAGAATCTGGCAGGTGCGCTGATCGCTATCGGCGACCGTATCGTGCTGCACGACTGACACAGCGGCGCACACCAATCGACCGACTTAGCTGCCATCAACTTAACTCCGAATGTCCAGAATCTGAAGACGACCGCGCCTAGATATCCACTTAGCGGTGAGTAACTTACGGTTGCGTAGCGGTTCGGTACGCAACCACAATTGCTCACGGCGCGTGCCGGATCCGCGCTCTCCACCTCAGTTCCGGTCACGTCGACCGGACCGTCGAAGGGACTGGGCCAGTGGGCCACTACAAGAGCAACGTCCGAGACCTCGAGTTCAATCTGCTGGAGGTCTTCGGACTGGAGGACGTACTGGGCACCGGCGCGTTCGGTTACCTGGATGGCGACACCGTGCGAACGATGCTTGTCGAAGCGGCACGGATCGCCGAGGGACCAGCTGCGGCATCGTTCGCCGAAACTGACCGCAACCCTCCGGAATTCGATCCCGAGACCCACACCGTGCGGCTACCGGAGGCGTTCAAGCGTTCGGTGCGAGCGTGGCAGGCCGGTGAATGGTGGCGTATCGCGAAGTCCGAGGCCATCGGCGGCATCCCGGCACCGCGCATGCTCGCATGGGCTGTCAGCGAACTCATCCTGGGCGCCCAACCGGCGGCATACATGTACCTGACCGGGCCCAACATGGCCGATATCGTCGACCGCATCGGTACCGAAGCCCAACGTCGCTGGGGCAGGATCGCGGTCGAAAAGAACTGGGGCGCCACGATGGTGCTGACCGAGCCGGACGCCGGCTCCGACGTCGGCGCCGGTCGTACCACGGCCATCGAACAGGAGGACGGCTCCTGGCACATCGAGGGCGTGAAGAGGTTCATCACCGCGGCCGATGCCGACGACCTGTCCGAAAACATCATCCACCAGGTCCTGGCTCGCCCCGAGGGCGCCGGCCCGGGAACCAAGGGCCTGAGTCTGTTTCTGGTGCCGAAGTTCCACTTCGACCACGAGACCGGTGAACTCGGTGATCGCAACGGGGTGTTCGTCACCAACGTCGAGCACAAAATGGGCCTGAAAGCCTCGGCCACTTGTGAACTCACCTTCGGCGGACACGGCGTGCCCGCCAAGGGCTGGCTCGTCGGTGACGCGCACAGCGGCATCGCGCAGATGTTCCAGGTCATCGAGGAAGCCCGCATGATGGTCGGCACCAAAGCCATCGCGACCCTGTCGACCGGTTACCTCAACGCGCTGGAATACGCCAAGACCCGTGTTCAGGGCACCGACCTGACTCAGATCGCCGACAAGACCGCTCCGAAGGTGACCATCAGCCACCACCCGGATGTCCGGCGGTCGCTGATGATGCAGAAGGCCTACGCAGAAGGCCTGCGCGCGATATACCTCTACACCGCGGCACACCAGGACCCGGTCACCGCGCTGCGGGTTTCGGGCGCCGACGCCGAGCTGGCCGCGCGCGTGAACGACCTGCTGCTCCCGATCGTCAAGGGTGTCGGCTCCGAGCGCGCCTACCAGTACCTGACCGACTCGCTGCAGACCTTCGGTGGCTCCGGCTTCCTACAGGACTACCCGATCGAGCAGTACATCCGCGACGCCAAGATCGACTCCCTCTACGAGGGCACCACCGCCATCCAGGCGCAGGACTTCTTCTTCCGCAAGATCGCCCGCGACCGCGGCGTCGCTTTCGCCCATATCGCCGATCATGTCCGGGCAACCGCCCAGCCCGAATCCGGCACGCCTGAGTTCAAAGCCGAACGCGCGCTACTGATGACCGCACTCGACGACGTGCAGGCGATGACCGCCACCCTGACACAGCACCTGCTCGCGGCAGCGGGTGACAGTCGGGAGCTCTACAAGATCGGGCTGGAGTCGGTCCGCTTCCTGCTCGCAGTAGGCGATCTGCTGATCGGGTGGCGACTGTTGGTAGCCGCCGAAGTCGCTTCGATCGCCCTTCCCTCCGCTACCAGGGACAAGGACCTCTATGCGGGCAAGATCGCGGTTGCGTCCTACTTCGCCAGAACCGTCCTGCCGCGGCTCAGCGCCGACCGTGTGGTGATATCGGAAATAGATACCGCGATCATGGAGCTCGACGAGGCCGCCTTCTGACCTTCGGGCCGGCGCCGACCTGCCGCAGTCGGCGCCGGTCGGCATCCGCTCTTCGACGGAATACGGGAACACAGGGTCTGCGGTGCGCGAAAATCGTTAGTGCTCAACGCGTTCCGGACGTCGAACCGGCTCGGCGTTCGAGCCCCTTTCTGTCGTAGAAGCTGGTTGCGACAAGGCCGATGACCAGACCGATCGCCAGACCGAGGAGTGCCATCCACACTCCGTGAGCCAAGCCTGAGCTCGCTCGGGCGTCGTAGTAGAGGATTGCCCGGACCGCGACGAAGATCTGGTGCATCGGCTCGAAGGTCGACAGCCACTCCATTGCCCGCGGTGTCGCCTCGATCGGCACGGTTCCTCCTGCGGACGGCAGACCGAGAACGATGAACAGCACAAGATTGACGAGCAAACCAGCAGCACCGAAGATCGCCAGGATGGACAGCGCGGTTACCCCGACGGCCACAATCGCGAGAACGCCATAGAGGAACAGCATCGGAGCACGCTGAATCGACATCCCGAGCAGCGTCGCGACGGCCAGGTACACGCCCGATACAACCGGCGCCACAGCCAGCAGGATGCCCCATTTGATCAGTAGGGTTCGCACGCGCGAGATCGGTGTCGGCGGGTAGTGGACATACCAGGGCCCGTACTCGGTCGGGGCGAATCCCAGTGACGAGTCCACCATCGAGTGGATGATCATCGCGCCGGTGAACCCGGCGAGAAGCAACAGCAGCGTGTAGAAGAATGCCGACAATCCCCCACCGGCACCGTCGGGAAGTGGGCGGAACGGCACGACCACCACCGAAATGGGCTCGGCCAGCGCAAGTCGGCTGCTGCCGGAGAGCTCGGTAGTTGGCGCACCCGATGCAGACTGCAGCTGGTTCTGCACGCGATCAAGCAGCTGGACACCCACTGCTCGATTGGCCTCGTCGGTCGCCTGTGTGGTGATGCGCAGCAGAATCTGCGTCGCGTAGGCCCCGGCCGCCGGGTTGGTTTCAACGGTGATGACGGGCCGCTCTACGTCGCCGGGCACAACACTGGCCGCGCCGAGGATGGAGACACGCTTGGTGAAGTCGCTCGGAATGACGATCGCCCCGTAGATCGTGCCGTTGAGCATTGCCCTGTGTAGCTCCGGCAGACCCATTTCACGCAGATCGACTGTGTCGGCAGGAATCTGCTGAACCAGCGCGGCCTCGATCTGATCACCCACGTTGACCTGTTGACCTCCGACGACGTCTCCGACATCGAGGTTGACCAGTCCGACCGGGAAGTCGTGCAGGTTCCCCTCCGGGTCCACGATGTATCCCAGATACATCGTGGCCAGCAGCGCCGCGAGCGCTGCGACGACAGCGCTGGGGCGGAGCCACCTCACCAGGTCCTTAACGGTGATCGCCATGGAACCGTATCCTTTCCTGACTGCCTGGCAACTACGCACTACCGACCATTTCGATCATCGACCACGGGCTCTTCGCAGGTCAAGCAACTATTGATGAAATTATCAGCACTTGTCGCCTGCGATCGGGAGATCAGCACTGCCACCACGGAGCTCGACCCGGATTCCCGAATCGGTCACGATCACCGATTCCGGCTGAAGTCCCAGCGGATAGTCGCGGAGGCCTTGCATCAGCAGGTCGGCGATCTCGTCCGCAAGCTGCGGCGGGACACCGCGGGCGGATACCGTCTCGACCCGGATCGCCCCGCCTTCGATGAAGGGGCGCAGTCGTACTGAGACCACTCCGACGATCCCTGTGACATCAACCGTGCCGTCGACGGCTGACGTGCTGACATCACCGGCCAGGCCATGCAACGTCCGCTCGATGTCTTCGACACCCCAGTCGACGCGCGCTTCGGAGCTGCCCACGGTGGCCGAACCGCCGTCCTTCGACAGAGAGACCCGGTGCAGCGTGGTGTGGACTGCCATGCCCACCGCCGGCCCGAACTGGGCATTGTCGCCGTCTACGGTCAGCTCCGGGATCTGCCGGTCGATCAGACTGAGCACGACTGGACGCGTGCCGAGGTTCACGTCCACCGAAGAACCGAGGTCATCGTGCAGACCGGCAGCCAGACAATGCTCGAGGCGGTTCCTCAGGTAGAGCTCAGCGGACGCTATCCCGATCGTCGCCAGCACGAGCGCGACAACGAGTCCGAGCGTGGCACCGCGCGCGATTCTTCGCCGTGCGCTCCGCGCAGGGACGTGGTCATGACCAACGGCATCCAACTCTTGAAGCTTCATGCATCCTCCTCCAGACCCCTGCGGATCCAAGGATGATCCAGGGCGCTATTTGCATCACTGCACCAATAGTGATGAAATCATCATATATGACCGTAGCGGCCAAGTTGGGTGACTTCGCCCACCTACCGGCCGATGCCCGAGCAGGCGATATCGACAGCGAGCCGCAGGCCACCCAGTGTGCTGGTGACCAACTCTGCCCGGCCGCCGTGCAGTTCGGCCTGTTGCGCAACCAACGCGAGCCCCAGGCCCGAGCCTTCACGTGCGGCGCCGGTGCCGCGCCGGAACCGGGCGAATACCGCTGTCCGCTCGCCCTCCGGGAGACCGGCACCGTTGTCGTCGACCGCCAGCAGCATCCCGTGCCCGGCTCGCTGCACCGAAATCTCGATCCGCGTAGCCCGCCCGTGGCGAACCGCGTTGGTGATCGCGTTGTCGAGGATCAGCCGAATTCCGGCTGGAGAGCAATGGCAATCCGCTCGTTCATCGCCTGATACGCCCAGGTGGATTCCCGGATGCACGCGCGCCGCGTCCGCGATCGCCAAGTAGGCCAGCTCGACCAGATCGGCAGGTTCATTCGCATGCTCGGAGGTGAGCTCGCCGGCAGCCAGCAGTTCCAATGCCACCAGAGTCGATTCCACTCGGCTGTGTTTTCGCAGTGCATCTCCGAGGATCTCCGCGCGCACATCGGCAACCAGTTCGACGTCACGCGCGATCTCGATATCGGTGCGCATTGCGGTCAGCGGAGTTCGCAGCTCATGGGCCGCCGAGTTCGCGAACGTCCTGGCTGTCTCGAGAGCGGACATCGTCCGCTGCTGCGCCGAGTCGATGCGCGCGAGCATCGACCGGACAGCAGCAGTGAGCTGTTCGGCCTCCCGCACACGGAACCACCCACCCGCCTCGGGGAGTCCGCCACCTTCGTCGATTCGGCGTGTCAGGTCCACCAGCGGTCTGATCGCCCGGCCACCGAGAATCCAACCCAACCCTGATGCGACGGCGATCGCTGCCGCGCCGGCGAGGAGCACGTGCTGGCGCTGCTCACGTGTTACCGATTCCGCCGCGGACAACGGGGCGGCGACCGACACAGAATGGGGGCCGATGGGCGATTGCTCTACCTCCATTGTCTTGACACGGTATCCGGCATCCGCCATCACCAAGGTCTGATGCCCTTCGGGTAGTCGTGGGAGCTCCGTTGACGTACTCGCCAGGACAGTGCCGTCGTGAGAGAGAGTGATCGCCGCGATACCGCCGTCACTCAACCGGCCGATGAACAGCTGTGCCGTACCGACATTGGCTTCGACGAGCCCCGTCATGATGTCCAGCTGTTCATCGACATGCCGGATGTTGTTCTCCTCGATGGCAACGAACAAGAAGACGGCCAGGGCGCCGACGATGAGCGTGGTTCCCGTCGCGGCGGCCACCGCGACTCGCGTTCGCAGAGAAAGGATTCCGTTCACGGCAGTTCCTCCCGTAGTACGAATCCGACGGCTCGCACCGTGTGCAGTAGGCGGGGGACGCCGCCGGTCTCCAGCTTTCGACGAAGGTGACCGACGACAACGTCCACGACGTTCGTCTGCGGTCGAAAGTCATAGCCCCATACCGTTTCCAGCAACCGGTCACGGGTCACGACCGAACCACGGTGGGCGGCCAGCACGCTGATCAGCTCGAACTCCCGTCGCGTCAGCGGAACGTCCCGGCCCTGCACCGACACCAGCCGTGCCGCGAACTCGATGCGTAGCGCACCCACAGTGACCGATTCCTGTGCAGCACTCCAGCCGCTACCGCGCCGCCGAAGCAGAGCATGCAATCGCGCGGTCAGTTCCACGAAGTCGAACGGCTTGGTCAGGTAGTCGTCGGCGCCGAGTTCGAGCCCCTCGACGCGGTCGGTCACCCGGGTACGGCCACTCAGCACACAAATGGGCACGTCGCTGCCGAGTGCGCGCAGCGCGGTGATGAAGGCCAGCCCATCCAATCCCGGCATCTCGATGTCGAGTACCACGACGTCGGGCATGCGCGTGCGGATCGTGGTCAGCGCCCCCGCGCCGTCAGCCGCGACACACACCCCGAACCCGTGTAGACGTAGGCCGCGTTCCAGTGATTCACGCACATCGGCGTCGTCGTCGACGATCAGCACGGTCCCGTACTCGCCCGACACGGCGCGGACCTCGACTGCGTTCACTTCGCGCGTCGGCGTCGTGCGCGCAGTGGTTGCTGGGTTCACCTGAAATCTCTTCCTCTGCCGGTCGGACACTTCCCTATCGGAGGTTTACCGATTGCTTGAGAGTTCTCTGACAGCGATTGACTGATCAGAGCATCATCCGTGACGGTTTATACCAGCAGTGAGCAACTCCGCCGATGACGCCGGTCACGCTGCTGTCCCGACAACCCATCAGCGCAGACCGACGAAGGAGCAAGAAAGGTGCGAGTGAACGTTCACGCCGCGGCCATCGCGTTGGCTGCCGGTACAGCCATCACGATGGCCGCGGGCACGGCCATCCCAGGCATGACCGCGAGCAGTGCCGGAGCCGACCCGGGCTGCCCCGCCGTCTATGTCATCGCGATACCAGGCACGTGGGAGACCGGTGAAACAAGGCACACCACCGGCCCCGGCATGCTGGCCGGCGTAACCGATGGTCTGCCCGCGCACGAGCAGGTGGCCTATGTCGATTACCCCGCGACGGCCTTCCCCTGGGAGGGCAAGGCCTATGGCGCATCACAGAAGGTCGCCGTGGATACCGCACGGGAGATGGTGCGCACCACTGCGGAGCGCTGCGCGAACACGCACTTCGCTCTGGTCGGCTACAGCCAGGGCGCGGACGCTGCCGGCGACCTGGCGGCAGAGATCGGACGTGGCCGTGGCGTGGTGTCGCCGGACCGCCTGAAAGCGGTCGGCCTGCTCTCCGACCCACAACGGTCGCCGGCCGACATCCAGGTCGGCCCACCCGCCGCCGGCGTCGGCGTCCGGGGGTCGCGTCCAGAAGGGGTCGGGTCGATCGCTTCCCGCGTCCGCACCATCTGCGCGATCGGCGACCTCTACTGCTCGACAGACGACGAAGACTTCATCACCGTCATCGCCGGCAGCTTGGCCGGCATCTCCGACGACCACCCCGACGACCTCCCCCTCTACCGAGCCAGAGCAGCCGAATTGCTGGCCGCCCTGCGATCCACCGACGAACAGGGCGGACTCAGCGAACAGGCACGCACTGAACGCGCACGTCAGCTGGCCAACTTCTACGGATCCGGAACGCACATGTCGTACGGCAGCTACCGGGTAGATGGCAGTCACACCGCCGTCACCTGGCTCCACGACTGGCTCTCCGGACTCGGCTGACCTGCCATCCAGACCCTCCCCGGGAATCTCCACCACCACAAGAAAGAACAGAAATGCGCATCAAATACCTCACAGCAGTCTCTGCGGTCATGATCGGCACGCTGGCCGCCGGCGTCGGGACCGCACATGCCGCCCCCTCCGAGGACCTCGGTGTCGTGAACTACACCACGGCCACGACCGACAAGACCACACTCATCCAGATCGACGCGGGCTCCCTGGTCGTCGAGGATGGCACCCTGAAGGTGAAGGCGCCGGACGGCAAGGTCCTCGCCGGCACCGAACTGAAGTTCCGCGTCGACGAATTCGTCTTCCCCATCGAAGCCGAGATCAAGGAGCGGACGGCGACGCTCACCCCGCAGTTCACCCTCGACAAGGCTCACTACGAGCCGATCGCACTGCCGTACGAAGATCAGGC
This sequence comes from Nocardia sp. NPDC060259, assembly GCF_042728775.1. Lineage (NCBI taxonomy): Bacteria > Bacillati > Actinomycetota > Actinomycetes > Mycobacteriales > Nocardiaceae > Nocardia > Nocardia sp. NPDC060259. The sequence goes on along the minus strand of NZ_JBHXAY010000137.1, from coordinate 399 downwards.
CACTTGGAAGAACGACTACGACCGCGAGAAAGACGCGTGGAGCCGCATGACCAGCACCATCGGACTCGGCGCTTCGATCGGCGCGATGGTCGGCGGCATCGGCGGCGCAGCGGTGGGCTGCGTCATCGGCGGCGCGACGGGAGCGTCCCTCACCGGTGCTCTTGCCACCATGTTCAGTGGACTGCCCGCCGAAGTTCAGGGTTGCATCGCGGGCGTCGCGGCCGGCGGCTTCCTCGGCGTGCTGGCCGGCCAGCTGCTGATCGCCGCCCCGGTGGCGATTTACGCCGCGGTCCAGTACTTCACCACGATCAATCAGCCGTCGGTGAAGAGCGAGCAGCAGGCGAAGTAGCGCTCCGAAACTTCGGTCTGCCGGGCCGACCGTGTCCGTCGGCCCGGCAG
>NZ_JBHXAY010000136.1:0-16239 GCF_042728775.1 Nocardia sp. NPDC060259 | reverse complement strand
GGCACCGTTGCTTGCTCCTTCGTCGCGTACGCAACGGCGCCTGACCGGCGGGACGGCCGCGACGGCCGCTGCGCGGCCTGCCCCTCCTCGAGGTCGGGGCGTGCGGGGCTGGGTGGGGAGGTCCGTCACCACTTACACGGCTGTGCTGCTTCGGTTTCCCGCGTGGAGTATCGCGCGGTGGGCTGGTGTCTTGCGCAGGCCGTCGTAGAACGCGAGGCCCAGCCGGTACTCCTTCGCGTGGTACATCGCGGCATCGGCTTCGCGGATCAGGTCGTAGACCGTGGAATCGGTCGGGCGGGTGGTCAGGCAGGCGACGCCGATGCTGGCGGTGATGGGGATCTCGCCGCAGCTCAGGTCGAACGGGCGGACGAACGCGCCGAGCAGCTGCTGGGCGAGCACGGCGGCCTCGGCGCGGGATCGGGTGGCGAGGACGACGAACTCGTCGCCGCCGTAGCGGGCGGTGACATCGGTGCGCCGCGTGGTGCGGCGGATGCGGGCGGCGGTTTCGGCGATCAGCTCGTCGCCCACCGCGTGTCCGTAGCTGTCGTTGACCATCTTGAAACCGTCGAGGTCGATGAACAACAGGCACAACGGTTTTCCGGCCCACTCGCGGCGGTGCCGGTGCGGTGCGCGCAGCAGCGCGGCCCGGTTGAACAGGCCGGTGAGCAGATCGTGGTCGGCCTGGTACTGGGCCCGGCGTTCGCTGCGCAGGCTGCGGGCGATGGCGCGTTCGCTGCGCACAAGGACCCCGACCAGCAGCAGGGTGAGCAGCAGACAGATCACCACGCGGTCGCCTGCCCCGAGGTCGGCGCCGACGACACTGACCAGCGAGGCGGCCACCAGCGCCACCGCGATCACCCCGGCGCGCCTGCGGGAGCGATGCGGGTGCACGTCGTCGGCCGCGTGCGTCGCGCCCATGGTCGGATGCAGCGCGGCCAGCCCGGCCAGCAGGTACGCCCACTGCTGCGGCACCAGCGCGAATTCACTGCCGACGATGACGGTGCCTGCCGCCGTGAGACTTTCGATCAGACCGCCGACGAGCACCGCGATCAGCGCCGCCTGTAGCAGCCGCAGCGAGGTCTCGGTGCGGACCACCGTGGCCAGCGAATGCGCGAGCACGGTCAGCAGCAGTGCGTCGATCACCGGATAGCTCGCGGCCAGCACGGTGTCGAAACCGGTGGGGTTGCGCAGGATCGGCGAGATCAGGAACGTCCACGACGCCAGCAGGGCACTGAGCCCGATCAGGGTCGAGTCGAGCCACAGATCGCGGGTGCCGACCAGCCGCCGCGGTTGCAGCCAGCCCACCGCGGCCAGCCCCAGACACAGATAGGCGGCCACGGTGCACAGATCGTCGACCGGATGCCAGGACGCGTGCACGCCGAGTTCCCGTATCGCGGTGCCTGCGGCGAACAGCGGAACAGAGGCTGCCAGCAGATACCACGGCAGCCGATGGGCGGGCCGGTGGCTGTACAGGCCGACGCCGATCATCGCCAGACTGCCCGCGACGATGACGACGAGCAGCAGAAACGACAGCGACCGCGCCCCGAACAGTGGCGCGATCAGCACGGCCCCCGCCGAGCCGACCAGGACCGCACACCAGCGCAGGCTCCCATTGCATGTCTCGCTGATGGTCATCGACACCCCCTCGATCTTGCTGCGCACGCGACGAGCGCCGATCGAACGGAAGGCCGGTGAATTCTCGCGCGGGGCGTCGGCCGGGGAGTACCGAGTGTTGTCGTCCGAGCAGAATTCCCAGCCGGCGGCGCCGGCGCTCAAAACCTTTACAACTCAGTCGATCATGACACGTTCCGTGGTCGGCTGTCGCGCCCTTGACGGCATTGCCGGATATCGATTCGGCACCCGATGTTCCGCACCGGCGAGCGGCGGTGTGTGCTGGGATCACGCGGCGGGCGAGCAGCGAAGGGAATTCGAGTGGACAGGTGGATCGCACCGGGCCGGGTCAATATCATCGGCGAGCACACCGACTACAACGACGGGTACGTGCTGCCCATAGCCTTGTCGCTCGGTGTCGTCTGCGCGGCCGAGCCTGGCGGCGACGGACAGGTGCGTCTCACCTCGGCCCAGCGGCCCGGCGAGGTTGTCGTCGTTGCCGTCGATGAGCTTGTGGCGCAGCGTGATCGGGTCCCTGCGTGGGCGCGCTATCCGCTCGGTGTGGTGTACGAGTTCGTGCGCGGCGGGCATCCGGTCGCGGGGGTGCGCCTCGATGTCGACGGTGCGGTGCCGATCGGTGCGGGTCTGTCGTCCTCGGCCGCGCTGTGCTGCGCGGTGACGGTGGCGCTGCGCGATCTGTTCGCACCCGGCCTCACCGATCGCGCGCTCGTCGAGATCGCCCACGCCGCGGAGAACGGATTCGCCGGAGTCCCGACCGGTGTCCTCGACCAGTCGGCCTCGATCCTGTGCACCGCAGGTCACGCGCTGTTCCTCGACGTGCGCGGTTTCACCGCATCCGACGGCCCCGAACCCGGTGCCGCGGAGCAGATTCCGTTCGACCTGGCAGCGGCGGACCTCGCGCTCGTCGTCGCCGACACCGGCCATCCGCACGACCTGGCCGACGGCGGATACGCCGAGCGCAGGGCGCAGTGCGAGGCGGCCGCCGCCGCGCTGGAGGTGCGCGCACTGCGCGACGCCACTGAGGCCGACCTGGCCCGCCTCGACGACCCGCTGCTGCGGCGACGGGCGACCCACGTGGTCACCGAGAACGCGCGGGTACTCGCGGTAGTCGACCAATTGCGGTCAGGCGCCGACCCGCGTGCCGTCGGAGCGCTGCTCACGGCCTCGCACCGGTCGCTGCGGGCCGACTTCGAGGTGTCGGCGCCCGCCCTCGACCTCGCGGTCGACGCGGCCGTCGACGCGGGCGCCCACGGCGCGCGGATGGTCGGCGGCGGTTTCGGCGGCAGCGTAGTGGCCCTGGTCGACCGCGCGGGCACCGACCGTGTCGCCGCGCGGATCGAGCAGCGATTCGCGGCAGCGGGTTTCGCGGTACCCCGGATCTTCACCGTCGAACCGGCCGCGGGGGCACACAGACTGGACTGAACAGAAGTTCACTAATCCCGGTTCGGCATGTGACCTGGGACACAAGAGCGCACAGTGGAAGCACCCCGAAAACGTTCGGCGGGCGACGCGGCCCGCGCCGTCGCCAACGACGCCAGTGCGCCGCCCGGTTCCAGGCCAGGAGGGACACACTGTGCCGCTTGCCGTTTCCACTCTCGACGCGTCGTCGACCTTGCGTCTCGATGCCGATCCCGTCGACTACGCGCTCGTCGCCCTGTACTTCGTCTTCGTTCTCGGCATCGGGCTGATCGCCCGGCGCCGGGTGTCGACCAGCGTCGACTTCTTCCTCTCCGGCCGGTCGCTGCCCGCCTGGGTGACCGGCCTGGCGTTCATCTCCGCCAATCTGGGCGCGGTGGAGATCATGGGCATGTCGGCCAACGGCGCCCAGTACGGTTTCCCGACGTTCAACTACTTCTGGATCGGCGCCGTCCCCGCCATGCTGTTCCTCGGCGTGGTGATGATGCCGTTCTACTACGGCTCCAAGGTGCGGTCGGTACCCGAGTTCATGCGCAGGCGCTTCGGCACCGGCGCGCACCTGGTGAACGCCCTGAGCTTCGCACTCGCCCAGGTACTGATCGCGGGCGTGAACCTCTACCTGCTCGGCACGATCCTCAATGTGCTGCTCGGCTGGCCGCTGTGGATCTCGGTGGTCGTCGCCGCGGTGATCGTGCTCTCCTACGTCACCCTCGGCGGGCTCTCGGCGGCGATCTACAACGAGGTGCTGCAGTTCTTCGTGATCGTCGCGGCGCTGCTGCCGCTGACCCTGGTCGGCCTGCACCGCGTCGGCGGCTGGGACGGCTTCAAGGACAAGGTGACCGCCTCACCCGGCGGCGCCGACCAGCTGCAGACCTGGCCAGGCAATGCGATGAGCGGGTTCACCGACAATTTCGCCTCGATCATGGGCATCGTGTTCGGCCTGGGATTCGTGCTCTCCTTCGGTTATTGGACAACCAATTTCGTGGAGGTGCAGCGCGCACTCGCGACGCACTCGATTTCGGCGGCGCAGCGCACGCCGATCATCGGCGCGTACCCGAAGATGTTCATTCCGTTGATCGTCGTCATTCCCGGCATGATCAGCGCGGTACTGGTGCCGCAGATGATCGAGTACAAGCAGCAGGTCACCGCGAATCCCGATTTCGAGGGCGACGTCACCTACAACCAATCACTGCTGTTCCTGATGAAAGAGGTGCTGCCGAACGGTCTGCTCGGTGTCGGCCTCGCGGGTCTGCTCGCGGCGTTCATGGCGGGTATGGCGGCCGATGTCTCCGCGTTCAACACCGTGTTCAGTTACGACCTGTGGCAGCAGTACGTCCGCAAGGACCGCCCCGACGGGTACTACCTGAAGATCGGCAGGCTGGCGACGATCGGCGCGACGATCGCGGCGATCTTCACCGCGTTCATCGCGGGCGGCTTCAGCAACATGATGGACTACCTGCAAACCCTGTTCAGCTTCTTCAACGCGCCCCTGTTCGCGACATTCATCCTCGGCATGCTGTGGAAGCGGATGACGCCGACGGCGGGCTGGGTCGGGCTGGTCAGCGGCACGCTGGCCGCGGTCTTCGTGTTCCTGCTCAACGAGACCGGCGTGACCAGCCTGTCCGGTCAGGGCGCGAGCTTCGTCGCCGCGGGCGCCGCCTTCGTGGTCGACATCGCCGTCAGCGTGGCGGTCACCCTGGTGACCAGGCCCAAACCCGCCGCGGAACTGGTCGGCCTGGTGTACTCCGAGACACCGAAGGCGCTGCGCACCGACGCCGACGCGGACACGCTGCCGTGGTACCAGCGCCCGGTCCTGCTCGCGGGAATCGCGCTCGTGCTGGTCATCACCCTCAACATCGTCGTCGGATAAGGAGTCAGGGCAATGCTTTTCGATATCCGCACCATCATCGGCGCGCTCCTCGGCAGCTACGGCGTCGTCCTGGTGATCACCTCGCTGGTGCAGGACACCGCCGCGCAGGAGGCCAAGACCGGCGGGATCGATGTGAACCTGTGGGCAGGCCTCGGCATGCTCGGGGTCGCCGTCGTGTTCATCGGCTGGGCATTGCTGCGGCCGGTACAGGTCCCCGCGAACCCGGAGCTGACGCTGGAGGATTTCGACCCCGATCGCTGACGTGTGCCCGGGTACGTCACGCCTGGACGGCGCCCGGAATACCGTCCTGCACGACGAAACTCGCCCGGGTGGTGACCGGTGCGCCGGGGCGGGTGACATACGGGACAACCCGGAAGTCGTTGCGCCACAGCTGATGATCCAGCTCCACTCGTACATAGCCGCGTTGCCGGTTGTAGAACTTCATGTCCGGGTTGGCCGCGAGCAGTGCCCGCCCTGCGTCGCTGATGTCGGCGCCGTCGCCACCGGTGGTGATGGACGTGCCGGTGAATTCGGTGGCGACGACCGGTGATTCAGGGTCCTGATAGTCGCGGCGCAGGTCGGCGACGTAGTTCTCGTGCCGGTCACCGGTGATCACGACCAGGTTGCCCGCCGCGCGGTCGGCGGCGGTGCCGAGCACCGTGTTGCGGTCGGCGATGTAGCCGTCCCAGGCATCGGTACCGAGCAGCAGCTCCGGTCCCGGGTCGTAGTCGGATTGCGCCATCGCGACCTGGTTGCCGAGCACCTGCCAGCGAGCGGACGAGGTGGCCAGTCCGTCGACGAGCCAGTCCCGTTGCGCCGCACCGAGGATCGTGCGATCGGTGGCGTAGCGCTCGGAGCAGCCGGTGACCGCTTTGCCGTCACCACAGGCCTGCGCGGAGCGGTACTGCCTGGTGTCGATCATGGTGAACTCGGCCAGATCGCCGAAGCGGTAGCGGCGGTGCAGAGGCATGCTCGGCCCTGCGGGCACCTGCGCCAGGCGCATCGGCTGGTGCTCGTACATCGCCTGGAACGCGGCGGCTTTGCGCCTGCGGAACATCGGCGCCAGCCGGTGCACGTCGAAGCCGAGTCCGGGATGCACGCCTGCCCAGTTGTTGTCGAGCTCGTGGTCGTCGAGGGTGACCAGCCAGGGGAACGCCGCGTGCGCGGCCCGCAGCGGCGCTTCCGACTTGGCCTGGGCGTAGCGCAGCCGGTATCCGGCCAGGTCAACGGCCTCGCCCTCGAGCTGGGCTGGCAGGTGCGCGCCGCGCCGCGCGAGCAGCCAGGAGGTCTCGTAGATGTAGTCGCCCAGATGCACGACCAGGTCGAGGTCTTCGGCGCTGAGATGCTCGTAGGCGGTGTAGTAGCCCGAACTCCACGATTGGCAGGACGCGAAGGCGAACCGCATCCGGCTGGTCGGACTGCCCGGCGCGGGCGCGGTGCGGGTGCGTCCGGTGGGGGAGATCTCCGAGCCGGCCCGGAACCGGTAGTAGTACCACCGGTCCGGCGCCAGCCCGGAGACCTCGGGGTGCACGCTGTGGCCGAGCGCGCGGGTCGCCACCGCCGAGCCCGTGGCCACGACCTTGGTGAAGCGTTCGTCCTCGGCGACCTCGTAGTCGACGGTCACCGCGGCCAACGGCATCCCGCCGTAACCGTCCGGGGCGAGCGGATCAGGTGCGAGGCGGGTCCACAGCACCACGCCGTCCGGCGTCGGTTCCCCGGAGGCGACACCGAGGGAGAACAGCTCGCCGAGCCGCCGTGGTGCCGGGAACCTGGCACTGCTCACCGCCGACACCCCGACCAGGGCCGCGACCGAACCGGTCACGCCGTAGCGCAGGAGTTGTCGACGGGAGACCACCATGTGTCGATTCTGTCCGGTTTCGCACCCGGCGCGCGAGGAATGCGGTGATCGCGCTACTTGGCGGGCGGCGTGAACGGCGCGTTGATCGTGGTGAAGTACTGGATCGCCGCACCCACCGCGACCGGCGCGGCGATGAAGATCTGCCCGGCCAGCGCACCGACCGGACCCGCGACCAGCGCGCCCGCGATGCACCCGACCGCCGCGGCGGGCAGGAACGGGCCGAACAGCCCGACGATCGTCGCCATGATGACGGTGCCGGACAGGATGCCACCGAGCACGCAGCCGACGGCCGCACCGCCGAGGCCGCCGACCAGCGCGCCGACGGAGGCGCCGAGGCTGATCGTGGCGGTCATCCGGCTCCAGGCGTCCTTCTCGCGGTCGTACTCCGTCTTCCACGGCGCGGAGTTCTCGAACGGCAGCGCCACCGGCTTGTACACGGCCTTGGCCGGGTCGAGCTGCGGGGTGAGGGTGGCGGTGCGGCCGGTGATCTCGGCGGCGATCGGGAACTCGAAGTCGTCGAGCCGGAAGTGCAAGGGGGTCGCGGCGACGGTGGTGCCGTCGGCGGCCTTGACCTTGAACGCACCGTCCTCGGCGACCAGCGAGCCCGCGTCGGTGCTGATGAGCGAGGCGCCGTCGACCGCTTCGGCGGTGAAGTTGATCGGCGCCTGGCCGGTGTCCGGCGCCGCGTGCGCCGTGGTGGCGGCGACGGTGCCCGCGGTCAGCAGGGCGGCGGTGGCGAGGGCGATCGTGGTGGTCTTCATGGGTGATTCCTTCATCGAATGCGAGCGTCTGCGGGCACGCGTCATCGCGACGGCACCCGGCAGCGGGAAAGTGGTTGTCGGCGAAGCGCTGTCGCTGCGCCGTGTGGGGGAGTGGGTCAGGCTGACGGCTGGGCGCGCGCGGCGAGGCCGAGCGCGACGTCGACGATCAGGAAGCCGAGCAGGCTCAGCCCGACCAGCGGGACGAACCAGCCGACCGCCACGGCCGCCGCGAGCAGCGGCACGGTGATCCACAGCGAGGTCTTGCGTAGCACGCCACGACGCGGTGGCGCGCCTGCCGCGAAACGGTTCGACTTGCGGGTCGGCCGCCGCTGCCACCACATCAGGTAGCCGAGCACGATCATCGCGCCAAGGCCGAGCGCCACCGCGAGCAGCAGCAACTGGTTCGGCAGCCCGAACAGCAGACCCATGTGGAAGGCGATGCCCCAGTTGGTCAGCTTGGCCATCAGCGGCCAGTCGGCCCAGGCGAGCTGGTCGGTGACGGAGCCGGTGGCGCCATCGATCGCGACCGAGTCGATGGTGTAGGTGCCGGGCTTGCGCAGTTCCTTGATGGCGAACGCACTCTCCGGCTTCGCCGGGATCGCGATCTCGGCGGCCTGGGTGATGCCGTTCGCGCGGGCGATATCCCAGACGGAGTCGAGCTGGGCGATCCGGGCGCCCGCGTCGACCGGCGCGGGCGCGGTGTGACCCGCGCTGTGATGATCGCCGCCCGCGGACTGCGCGGGACCGGCCGCGCCGGGCAGCTTCACGTCGACCTTGGGGGTCGTCCAGCTCATTTCTTCGCGCAGCTTGGTGACGTTCTCACCGGCATAGGTCGACCAGGTGATGCCGGTCGCCGACAGCAGCAGCACCACGGGCAGGATCCAGAAGCCGATGGCGCCGTGCCAGTTCAGCTTGCGCCGCTTTGGCTCGGACAGATCCGGCGCGAGCAGCCACTGCGCCGATCGCTTCGCCCGCCGCTTGCGTACCCGGTGCACCCACAGCACGAGGCCGAACAGGGCGATCACCCACAACCAGGACGCGGCCAGCTCGCTGTAGAGCCTGCCGGTCTCGCCCAGGTGCAGGCTGCGGTGGAACTCACTGATCCAGGTCCGCAACGGGAGCGCGCCACCGCTGCCGTAGACGACGGCCTCGCCGACCGGCTGTGCGGTGTGCGGGTCGACGAATACCGAGAGCCGTTCGGAATCGCCGAGGGCCGGGTCGTTGAACAGGACGCGGGTGGTCTCGCCATCGCTCGGGGCCGGTGCCACGGCGACGAGGGTCAGGTCGGGTTTGGTGGCGACCGCCGCGCCGACCTGCGCCGACAGCGCCTGCTCGGGGCCGGCCGTGTCGACCTGCAGCAGGTCGCGGGAGACGAACCCCTCGATCGTGGGCGCGATCGCGTACAGCGCGCCGGTGAGCGCGGCGATCAGGATGAAGGGGGCGACGAAGATCCCCGCGTAGAAGTGCAGGCGCATGGCCAGCGGGTAGAGGCGCAGGCCCCGGCGGGCGCCGGAGTGTGACCGTCCACCGGATTCCGGTGGCGCCGAGGCGGGTTCCTCGGTCGGACGGGTGTCCGTGATGCTCATGATGATTCGTTTCTGGAGTACTGGAAACCCGGTGCGCGCGGATCGGTCCAGGTACGCGGCGCTGACCGCGACTCCGTGACCGGTCGCAAGGACTGCGTCCGGCGGAGTGCGCGGTCGGTGAACCGACGTCTGAACTCGGTTGGCCCAAGGATCGGCCGCGCCGGCGTGCCGTCGGCGACTGCGCGTGTGCGCATCGTGGGGTTGCCGATCGAGCCGTCGCGGTCGCGCGGACAGCGCACGGCGAAAGGCCGTGCACCGGGTAAGGGAAGGTGTCAGAAAGGAATCGCGAGCGGCGGACCGCGGGTGCGCGGCGATTGCGCGGCGAAGATCCGCAGGATGACGCGGTCGCGGTGGACCAGGCGCAGCGGCGCCGGGTCGGGAATGCGGGGGGAGCGGTAGCGCAGCGGCAGGATCCGCGCGAGCGCGGCGCTGCCGATCCGATAAGCGGCCTCGGCACCCAGGATGATCACGGCCGCGAGGGTCGCGGCGACGACGTGCGCGGTGAGCATGCCGAGACCGAGCGAGTCGTCACCGTGATGGGCATGCCCGGACCAGCTCATGGTCGTGTGGCCGAGCAGCTGACCGCCCAGCAGCACGGCGGCCAATCCGATCGCTCCGTCGCGCAACGGGCGAATACCCGCGACCACCGCGCCGACGACCGCCGAGACAGCGGCCAGCAGCACGACGGTGGTGCTGCCGGGCAGCGCGCCACCGGAAGCCAGTCCGTGAGCGGCCAGCGAGAGCGCCCCCGACATCGAGCCGGCGCAGGCACCGCGCAGCCGCGCGCCGACGGCACGCGACGGCGCGGACGCCTGCTCGAACTCGATGATCACCGGCTGATTTTAGACGACCGGTACCGGCCGCTCGGCCGGTACCGGGACAGGCAGGCTCACGCCTCGTCGAAATCCATCTCGATCAGCGGCTTGCGCAGCAACTTGCCGGTCGCGTTGCGGGGCAGTTCGTCGACGAAGATCACCTCGCGCGGCACCTTGTAGCGGGCCAGGTTCTCGCGGACGTACTCCTTGATCTCCTTGGCGTCGCGCGCCGAGTCGGGACCGGGAACCACGATCGCGCGCAGCCGCTTGCCGTAGTCGCGGTCGTCGACGCCGACCACCGCAGCCTCGAACACATCCGGCCTGCCCGCGATGAGGTTCTCCACCTCGAGCGGGAAGACGTTCTCGCCACCGGAGACGATCATGTCGTCGTCCCTGCCGTCGATGTAGAGCAGCCCGTCGGCATCGAAATGGCCGACGTCGCCGCTGGACATCATGCCGTCGACCATCTCCTTGGTCCGGCCGTCGGTGTAGCCGCTGAACGCGAAACCGTTGTCGACGAAGATGGTTCCGGTGACATTCGGCGCCGTGATCGGCTTGCGGTTCTCGTCGAGCAGCACGATCCGGATGCCGACCGGCGCCTTGCCCGCGGTGGTCGGTGCCTTGCGCAGGTCCGCCGGGGTCGCCACCGTCATCACGGCGCACTCGGTGGAGCCATAGAGGTTGTAGAGGCTGTCACCGAAGTAGTCCAGCGTGCGGGTCACCACGTCGGGCGCGATGGCCGAGCCGGCGGCGAAGATGACCTTGATGGTCTTCGGGTCGTACTTCGCCAGGATCTGCTCGTCCAGATCGAGGATGCGCTGCAGCATCGTCGGGACGACGACCAGCGAATCCGCCCGGTACTGCGCGATATTGGCGAGGGTCTTCTCCGGATCGAACCGGCGCTGCTGGAAGATCACCCGGTTGCCCAGCGCGAGACCAAGGGTGAACTGCGACAGGCCGGTGCCGTGGAAGATCGGCGCGGCCATGATCATGGTGCCGTTGTCGGGCAGCGGTACCCGGTCGACGAACTGCGCGGAGGCGAACGGGCTCACCTTGTCGCGCGGGGCGCCCTTGGGCGTTCCGGTGGTGCCGCTGGTCAGGATCACCATGCCGCCCGGCTTGCTCGGCGGGGTCAGCGGCGTGACCGAACGACCGGCCGAGAGCGATTCGACGGTCGGGATCGACGCGTCGACGCCGTCGGCCTCGTCGACCCAGGTGAGGATGCGCGGGATGTCGGCGGGGATGGCGCTCATCAGATCGACGAACTCGCTGTCGTGCAGCACCGCCTTGACCTTCTCGCGCGCGGCCACATCGGCGAACTGCGGCTTGGCGAAACCGGTGTTCATCAGCACCGCGCGCACGCCGAGCTTGCCCGCGGCGAGCAGGCTCAGCACCATGCCGCGGTGGTCGCGGGCCAGCACCGCGACCACATCGCCCTCGTTGATCCCGCTCGCCCGCAGCCCACGGGCCAGGGCATTGGACTGCTCGTCGAGCGTGCCGAAGGTGAGTTCACCGCGCTCGTCGACGATGGCGCCCGCGTCCGGCCGCGTCTGCGCGGCGTGCATGACCACGCCGGCGAACGGGCCGAACTTGGAGACATTGCGGAACGAGCGGGCGGCGTGATCGAGGCGCAGCGGATTGAACAGCTTGCGATCCATCATCACTTTGACGCCGAGCGCGAAATCACCGGCGCGCCGGGCGGTTCCACCGAGCGCGGGCAGAGACAGAGACATCGAACAGCCTTCCGGCAGACCGATCCCACGACGACGAACACCCGTGGGGCCGGACCGCGTCATCGAGATCCAGTGCTGATGCTAACAGTAGCAAGCATCCCGGGCCGGTTGTGCTCTGTCTCTCAGGCCCCCGACCTCACTGTGACACCTCATAATCGATGAGGACTCGCCGCAAGATCTTGCCGGTCGCGTTGCGGGGGAGTTCGTCGACGAAGACCACCTCGCGCGGCACCTTGTAGCGGGCCAGATTCTCCTTGACGTGCGCCTGGATCGCGGCGGCGTCGGTGCTGTGCCCCTCTTCGAGGACGATGAAGGCGCGCAGCCGCTTCCCGAACTCCACGTCGTCGACGCCGACCACCGCGACGTCGAACACGTCGGGCCGCTCGACCAGCAGGTTCTCCACCTCCTGCGGGAAGACGTTCTCGCCGCCGGAGATGATCATGTCGTCGTCGCGGCCGTCGACCATGAGCAGCCCGCTCTGGGTGAAGTGCCCGAGGTCGCCGCTGGACATGAAGCCGTCGATGATCTGCTTGTTCCGGCCGTCGGTGTAACCCTCGAAGGGCGCGCCGCTGCGCACGAAGATCCGGCCCGCGGTCTCCGGTGTCGTGACCCGCTGGTCGTTCTCGTCGTAGAGGCGGACCTCGCAGGTGATCGGCGAGCGGCCGCAGGTGCCCGGCGCCTCGGCCAGCTCGGCCGGGTTCGCGATCGTCGCGATGGCCACCTCGGTCGACCCGTAGAGGTTGTAGAGGACCGGACCGAACGCCTCGGTGGCGCGGATGCACAGCTCGGGCGAGAGTGCCGATCCGGCGAACAGGATCACCTTCAGCGAGGAGGTGTCGTACTTGGCGCGGACCTCGGGGGGCAGTTCGGTCAGCCGGTGCAGCATCGTCGGCACGCACACGAGCATCTCGACCTTGTGCTCGGCGATCGCGGCCAGGGTGGCCTCGGCGTCGAAGCGGCGGCGCATGACGATCTTGTTCGCCAGGATGGTGCCGACCAGCCAGGTGCCGAGACCCGTGCTGTGGAAGATCGGCGAGACGATCATCATGACGCCCCGCTTGGGGAAGGGCACCCGGTCGACGAACTGCGCGGTCGCCATCGGTGTCACCTTGGTGCGCGGGGCGCCCTTGGGCAGGCCGGTCGTGCCGCTGGTGAGGATGATGAAGCCGCCCGGCTTGCTCGGCGCGGGCAGCGGCTCGGTGGAGTTGCCCGCGATGAGGTCGTCGAAGGTGGCGGCGCCCTCGGGCAGCTGGGCGCCCTCGTCGACCCAGGTCAGGAAGCGCGGCAGGTCGGCGGGCAGCGCGTCGAGCAGGCCGATGAACTCGCTGTCGTGCAGCACGGCGCGGACCTTCTCGCGCTCGCACACCTCGGCGAACTGCGGCTTGGCGAAGCCGGTGTTCATCAGCGCGATCCGCGCGCCCAGCTTGCCGGCGGCGATCATCGACATGATGAGCCCGCGGTGGTCGCGCGCCAGCACCGCGATCACCATGCCCTCGCCGATGCCCGCGTCGTGCAGGCCGCGCGCGATCGCCGTCGACTGCTCGTCGAGTTCCCGGTAGGTCAGCTCGCCGCGCTCGTCGGCCAGCGCGACTTGATCGGGCGCGACCCGGGCGGAGTGGCGGACGAGGGTGGCCTGCGGGCCGTAGATCTTGGATTCCTTCATCGTCCGCAGGGTCTCGACCGGCTTCGTCGGGTCGGTGACGCCGCGTGACCGCAGCACTCCGAGCGCCTTCACAGTTTCGAGCAGATGGCTCACGTTCACTCGGCTACCTCCACAGCATCGGTCTCTGGATGCTCACGGTAGCAGTCGATGTGCCCTGCATCACAGCTTTCTAAACGGGCAATTAGGACACTTCCCGATCAGCGCTGCGCGCTCGCCAGGGCCGCGAGCAACGGGACGAGCCTGCCCTCCGGCACCTCGAAACGGCCGAGCCCCGCGGTCTGCAGCCAGCCGACCGCGGCCAGCTGCCGCAGGTGCTGGTAGATCTCGGCCGAGGTACCCAGTTCCTCGATGGCGGCCAGGTCGGCGGCGGTGCGGCGACCGTAGACGATCTCGCGCAGCAACCGCAGCCGCACCGGATTCGCCAGGACGGCGAGGCAATTGGCGGCCTCGATGGTCCAGACGTCGCCGACGATGGCATCGGTGGCGAATTGTGCCTGCCAGTCGAGTCGTTCACCGGTCGGCAGTTGCAGCGCCCCGGCCAGCAGTACGCCGCCGTTGCGCACCCCGGCGTCGTCGAATTCTTTGCGCAGCCGCGCGACGGCCCACGGCAGCTGCGCGTCGCCACCTCCTGGCTGCTCCAGGGCGGCAACCCGCCGTTCCAGTTCTTCGAGTCGGTCGACCAGATCCACGCGGCAAACCTACGCCACTCCGAACCCCTTGCGCTGCAAGCTTGCGGGCCGAAAACGTCGACGCACCCCGGAACCGTGATTCCGGGGTGCGTGCGCGAGCGGGAGACTATCGCGTGACAGCGCCGAAAGACGGCTGCTGGATGGTGCCGAGCTTGTAGGCGTACCCGTCCGGGTGCGCCTCGTCGACCGGCACGGACCAGCGGTGCCACAGGTTGCCGTACACCGCCGCGACGACCAGTCCGCCACCGGTGTTCAGCGACGCGGTGCGGATCGTCGTGTCGACCGGCACGTCCTGGTGCTCGGCCAGGATCGCGGTCCCGCTCTGCCCGGTGGACAGGTTCAGCCAGATGACCTCGAGCTTGGCGCCGGTCTGGGTGGGCGAGATGGTGCCGGGTCCGCCGAAGAAGCCGAGCCGGAAGCCGTTGATGTCGAGCGCGATGCCCGACCCGTAAACACCCGCGCCGCCGCCGTTCTGGCCGATATCGGAGGTGGCGGGGATCTGGAACGGCTGCGCGGGCAGCGCCACGTCGATCGTGCCCTTGTCGACGAGCTTGTCGAGTGCGGCGAGCGCGCCCGGGTTGTCCGCCACGGTGGTGCGCAACTGCGCGACGGCCGCGGCCACGTCGACCGTGGTCTTTGGCGCCGGTTCCGCGCCCGCTGGGGCGGCGAAGACGACGGCGACGGCGGCCGACGTGGCGGCCACCGCGGTGGTGAAGCGACGCATGAAACTCAGATGATGCATAACCAGCTCTCCTCGAGTGTTCCTGGTACCGCTTTCCCTGGGTGAATCGTCAGCTCTGTTGTCGGCCGGTGGAATACCGCGCATCACCCGCGCGGCCATCGGTCACCGGTGCACCGTATCGGACGCGGGATGTGTCCTCGATCACGCCCCTGGACTCACGGCATCGTGGCGATCTGCACCTTGTAGCCGCGGTACAACTCGGGTTTGGCGGTGAGCACCGGCATATCGAGGTGCTGGGCGGTGAACACCACGGGCGCGACGAGCGGCCATTCGGTGTGGTCGTCGGCCATCGGCACGGTGGTGCCGGTGCGGATCGCGGTCGCGGCGTCCAGTTCGGCCCAGCGCACGGCGACGCGATTGTCGAGCAGGCGCCCGAGCTCGTCGATGTTGTCGACGGCGCGCATCGCGGCCATCAAGCTCACCGTCGGCACCACCATGATCCGGCGCTGCTGGGTGAACTGCCGCATGATCACCTGCCCGAACAGGGGAGAGAGGGCGAGCGAGGTCAATGCGGTGTGGTCGGCGACGCTCACCGGGTGGCGCCTGTACCGTCCAGCGCGCTCATCAGTTTGTCCAGTTTGGCCTCCGCGTCGGCGATCTCGTCCGCGGAATGCCGCTTGATCCGGTCGTCGAGCCCGCCGAGGATCTGCTCGCGCAGATCGTCGTTGAAGTACGCGGGGGGCAATGCCCCGTGGCGCAACACCTCAGCAGGTACCACCGCGACCAATTCCTTCCCCTCCCGCGTCACGATCACCGGCCGTCCGCTGGCGGACACCCCGTCGAGAACAGTGCCGAGCTGGCCACGCAACTCGGTCAACGGCACAGTTTCGTAATCGGCCATATCTCACTGTACATCGGTGTGTACAGTCCGGCTCCCGGTCCGGTGCTGACGAGTCCCGCCGGACCGGAAGCCGGCGGGCCGTCGCGGCTGACCTCAGGCGGCCTTGCGGGCAGGCTCGCTGCGATACCGGGTGACCGGGCCGTCGATGCCGAGCAGGCGCCAGGTGAGCTTCGAGACGGGGTTCATCAGGCCGCTGTTGGTGGCCAGGGCGCGCACGTCGCCGAAGATGTTGCGCATCGTGGTCTGCGATTCCGCGCCGCTCCAGTAGGCCTCGCGCATGACCTCGTCCGGGATGCCGAACTTTTCCACGAATTCCTTGGGCGGGGTCATGATCATGTCGAGCATCACCCGCATGGCGATCGGGAAGGCAACGGACAGAACCGATTTCATGATCGGGTTCATGCCGGGCACATTGCGCCGCAGGTATTCGTGGGCGAAGGAGATGTGCCGGGCTTCCTCGGCCACGTGGATCTGCATCACGCGCTGCACCATCGGATGCAGGTCGACACCGGCGCGCAGCAGCGACTTCTGCAGGTGATCGATCGGCTCCTCGCCGCCCAGGATCATCGTGAAGAACAGCTCGGGGAAGTACTTCACCGCGGGCCAGATGGCCATCGTCAGCTTGCGGTCGAT